>JBDGTC010000137.1:0-8917 GCA_042217215.1 Halobacteriaceae archaeon | reverse complement strand
GTCTCGACGGAGTCGGTGATGCGGGAGCGTGCGTCGGGCTCGACCACGACGCGGTCGACGACGACGTCGACCGTGTGGTCGTAGTTCTCGTCGAGGTCGGGGGTCTGTGCCGCGAGGTCGTAGGCCTCGCCGTCGACCTCGACCCGGCTGTACCCCTCGCCGACCAGCTCCTCGAAGCGGTCCTCGAAGGCGCCCTTCTGGTCGCGGACGACGGGCGCCGCGATCTTCGCGCGGGTGCCCGCGGGCAGCGCCATGATGCGGTCGACCATCTGCTGGGCGGACTGCTCGCCGACCTCCCGCCCGCACTCGGGGCAGTGCGGGGTCCCCACCCGCGCGTACAGCAGGCGCAGGTAGTCGTGGAGTTCGGTGACGGTGCCGACCGTCGACCGGGGGTTGTTCGCGGCGTTCTTCTGGTCGATGGAGATGGCGGGCGAGAGCCCCTCCACGGCCTCGACCTGGGGCTTGTCCATCTGGCCGAGGAAGTTGCGCGCGTACGCGGACAGCGACTCGATGTACCGTCGCTGGCCCTCGGCGTAGATGGTCTCGAACGCGAGCGAGGACTTCCCGGAGCCGGAGAGTCCGGTGACGACGGTGAGCGCCTCGCGCGGGATCTGGACGTCGAGGTCCTTCAGGTTGTGCTCGGCCGCACCCCGGACCTCGATGTGGTCCTTCGGCATTCAGAGAGAGGCTGGGGTGGAAGGTGGGAAACCTTGTCGGTTACGAGGTCCGAGGGAGCGGGTGGCCGACCGCAGGGAGGCCACCGAACGGCCGAGCGGGAGGCCCCGAAGGGGCCGACACGCGAGGCGGCCGGCGCGCGCCTCGAGCGCGCGCCGGCCCCGACCGATGGACCTCGAGACCGAGGGCGGGAGCGGCGCGAAGCGCCGCGACACGCGCGAGGCAGCGGTGCGGCTGTCGGATGGTCCAAGCCCACGTGCTCCGAGCGCCGGCCCCGGTCGCACAGCCCGCACCCCGACCGGCCCACCCCACACTCCACCGGACCCCCGCCGTTATTCCGCCCTGCCCACAACCCCCGCGCATACCCGAGGACACCCCCACCGACACCCCACCGGACTCCCGCGACCCGCCAGCCGACGACCCGCCGACCGACGACCTCCCCTCCGCCCCCGAACGCACCGCCGTCGCCGAGGCCGGCCGCGAACTCGTCGCGGCGGACCTCACCACGGGCAGGGGCGGGAACGTGAGCGTGCGGACAGACGACGGGCGGCTCGCGGTGAGCCCGTCGGGGATGGCGTACGACGCGGTGACGCCCGCGGACGTCCCGGTGCTGGCGCCCGACGGCACCGTCGTGGCCGGCGACCGCGACCCGAGTTCGGAGACGCCGATGCACCGCGCGCTCTACGACGCGCGCCCGGACGCCGGCGCAGTCGTCCACACCCACTCCCCGTACGCCACCACGTTCGCGGTCCTCGACGAGCCCGTCCCGCCAGCCCACTACCTCGTGGCGTTCGCCGGCAGCCACGTCCCGGTCGCGCCGTACGAGACCTACGGCACCGCGGCGCTGGGCGAGGCCGCCGCCGACACGCTGGGCGAGCAGTTCGACGCCTGCCTGCTCCGGAACCACGGCGTCGTCGCGCTCGGCGAGGACCTCGACGCGGCGTTCGAGACGGCCCAGATGGTGGAGTTCGCGGCGCGCGTGGCGTACCAGGCCAGCTGCATCGGCGACCCGGTCCTGTTGCCCGAGGACGAGGTGGGCCGCGTCCGCGAGCGGTTCCGTCACCACGGGCAGTCCGGCGACGGGTGAGGGCGGGGCCGAGGGATCACGGGTACACGGGCCGCGGTCCCCCGCCGGTCCTTTGAAGGCGACCGGCGTCCACCATCGCCCATGTCAGTCCCGGAGGGCGGCGCGGTGGCGCGGCTCGGCCTCGAGCCCGGCGAGTACGAGGTCAGACAGAGCCTCATCCGAAACAAGTACGCGGTGTACGGCCCGGGGGGCGACCTGGTCCTCCGTGGCAAGCAGAAGCTGTTCAAGCTGCGGGAGCAGTTCCCCTTCGTCGACGCCGACGGCGAGCCGGCGTTCCGCGTCGGCGCCGCGAACATCCTCGACATCGCGGGCGACTACGAGGTGATCGACGAGGAGACCGACGAGGTCGTCGCCGTCCTCTCGAAGAACTTCACCTTCTTCCGCCACTCGTGGACGGTCAAGGACCCCGACGGCACGGTGCTCGCGGAGGTCAACTCCCGCAGCGCGCTCCTCGAGGCCGTCCGCTCGCTCGTCCCGTACGCCGGGCTCCTCCCGCACCGGTACGCCATCACCGACCCCGACGGCATCGAGATCGGGGCCATCGAGGGGCAGTTCTCGATTCGGGACCGCTACGCGGTGCGCATCGACGAGGCCGGCGACGCCCCGACGGCGGCGCTCGTGGCGAGCGTCATCGCCATCGACGCCCTCGAGGGGAACTAGGGTCAGACGTCCTCGGGGAGCCACCCGCCGTCGACCTCCACGTTCTCGCCGCTGACGTAGCCGGAGTCGGGGTGACAGAAAAAGAGCACCGCCTGCGCCACGTCCTCGTAGCTCGCGGGCCGGCCGCGGGGCAGTTCGTCGGGGAACTCCTCGGAGTTCTCGACGACGTAGGGGGAGACGCAGTTGACGGTGACCCCGTCGTCGGCGGTGTCGGCCGCGGCCATCCGCGTGAACATCACGACGCCGGCCTTCGCCGCGAAGTACGGGAAGTTCTCCGGGCTCACGAGCCCCTTCTCGCTCGACGCGTAGCCGACGTTCACGACGCGGGCGAGGTCGCCAGCCGAACCCGACTCGCGCATCGCCGGGAGCGCGCGCCGCGTGCAGAGGAACGTGCCGTAGAGGTTGGTCTCGACCACGCGTCGCACGTCCGCGAAAGGCGCCTCGGTCCAGTGGCGCGGGTCGAAGTCGCCGACGTTGTTCACGAGCACGTCGGGCGCGCCGAGGTCCGCCTCGACGGCGTCGAAGAGCGCGTCGACGTCGTCGGGGTCGGTGACGTCCCCCTGGACGGTCGTGGCCGCCGGTGCGCCGCGCTCGCGGGCCCGCTCGGCCACCTCGTCAGCGGCGTCGGCGCTCGTGCGGTAGTGGACCGCGACGCTGGCGCCGCAGTCCGCCAGCGAGAGCGAGAGCGCCCGGCCGAGCCCGCGGGCGCTCCCGGTCACGAGCGCGGTCACCCCGTCGAGATCCGGCGAGAGCATGGCTGGCCGTGGGGCGGGGTCGACCTTAAGGCCCCGCGCCCGCCGGTCGGGGCCGGCCGTGGCTCGCCCCGCGGCGGGGGTCCGGTGGGGCCGTCCCGCCGGGACGCCCCGGAACGGCGGAAACTAAGTGCGCGCGGGGCCCCGGTTCGGGCGATGCCCTACTACGCGGGGGTGGACCTCGGGGCGACGAACGTGCGCGCGGCGGTGGCCGACGAGGACGGCACGCTCCTGGCCCGTGCCGACCGGGCCACTCCGCAGGGCCCGACCGGCATCGCCGTCACCGAGGCGGTGCTCGACCTCCTCCGCTCGGTCTGCGCGGCGGCGGGTGTCTCGCCCGAGCAGGTTCGGGCGGTCGGCGTCGGCGCCATCGGCCCGCTCGACCTCGCGGCCGGGACCGTCGAGGACCCGGCGAACCTCCCGGACGCCGTGGGCACCGTCCCGCTCGTCGGCCCCATCCGGGAGCTGGTGGGCTCAGAGCGGGTCTACCTCCACAACGACACCGCGGCGGGGGTCGTCGGCGAGCGCTTCTTCGCCGACCGCAACCCCGACGACATGGTCTACCTCACCATCTCGAGTGGGATCGGCGCCGGCGTGACCGTCGACGGCCACGTCATCGGCGGCTGGGACGGCAACGCCGGCGAGGTGGGCCACATGGTCGTCGACCCCGCGGGGCGCCGGACGTGTGGCTGTGGCCGCGACGGCCACTGGGAGGCCTACTGCTCCGGGGACAACGTGCCCGCCTACGCCCGACAGCTCCACGAGCGGGAGGGTATCCCGACGGACCTCCCGGTGGGCGAGGACGCGGGCGACGGGGGAACGGACGTCGGCGGCGGCGCGGACGACGGCGGGGGACTCACCGCCGCGGACGTCTACGGCGCCGCCGGGACCGACCCGCTCGCCGACGCCCTCGTCGAGCGCACGACGCGGTGGAACGCCATCGGCCTCACCAACGTGGTCCACGCGTACGCTCCCATCGTGGTGTACGTGGGCGGCGCCGTGGCCGTCAACAACGAGTCGGTCGTGGTGGACCCCCTCCGCGAGCGCCTCGACGAGATGGTCTTCTCGAACGTCCCCGACCTCGCGCTCACCACCCTCGGCGACGACGTCGTGCTCCGCGGGGCCGTCGCGAGCGCGCTCACCGGCGGGACGGGCGACCGCACCCGGGTGCCGACGGCGTGATTCCTCGCCGGGACGGGCCGAGTCGCCGGTCGGTGCTGCGGGGCGCCGGCACCGCACTCGCGTCCGGCGGTCTCGGCGCGGTCGCGGGCTGTGGCGGCGTCCCGGGCGGTGGGAGTCCGACGGACCGGACGCCCACCGAACCCGAGCGCCCGGCGGGCTACGCGCCCCTCGGCCGCCTCCCCCTCGCGGGGACGACGGAGGCCGTGGTGACCGACGACGGCACCACCGTCGCCGTCGCGACGGGCGACGGCGTCGCCACGGTCGACGTCTCGGACCCCGCCGCGCCGACCCCGCTCGCCGAACGGACCGGGCTCCTCGCCGACCGGCCGGGCGGCCCGCTCACCGGCGTCCACGACGCGAGCGTCGCCGGCGACCGCCTCCTCGCCGTGGGGCCGTCGAACCCGCTCCCCGAGGAGCGCGTCCCGCTCCACGCGGCGGTGCTGTTCGACGTCGCCGACCCGGCGGACCCGGCGGTCCTCGCCGTCACGGAGACCGACTACCCGATCCACAACGCCACCCTCGCGGACGACCTGGCGTACCTCACGGGTCGCGGTCCCCGCCAGCCGGTCGTGATCCTCGATCCCACGACGGGCGATCGCGTCGGATCATGGTCGGTGCTCGACGCGGCGCCGGCGTGGGGGGCCGTCGACCCCGCACTGCGGCCGTCCCACGACGTGACCGTCCGCGGGAACCGGGCGGTCGTGGCCGCGTGGGACGCCGGGACCTGGCTGCTCGACGTCTCGGACCCGGCAGCGCCGCGTGCCGTCGGTCACGTCGGCACGCAGTCCCCCGGGGCCCTCGCGGAGCTGTCCGGGGACGCGGTGGGCGTCGCCGGGACCGAACTCCCCGGGAACAGCCACTTCGCGATGCTCGCTCGGGAGGACCTCCTCCTCGTCGGGCGCGAGGCGTGGGACGCGGACGGGGACGGCGAGGGCGGCCCTGGCGGCATCGACGTCTACGACGTCGGCGACCCCGCCGCCCCGGTCCACCTCGCGACCGTCCCGCCGCTCCCCACGCCGGACCCCTCGAGGGACGGCCCGTGGACGACGGCGCACAACGTCGCGGTCGACGGCGACCGGCTCTACGCCTCGTGGTACCACGGCGGCGTCTCGCTCCACGACCTCTCGGTCCCGTCCCACCCGGTCACGCTCGCCCGGTGGCGGGACCCCGCCCGCGCCGCGTTCTGGACGGCCGTCCCCGCGGACGGGTGTTTCGTCGGTGCGAGCACGGAGCTCGCCGCCGCGACCGGTGCGGTCTACACGTTCCCGGACCGTCCGGGCCGGCAGACGGACCCGCCGCCGCTGTCGGCCGCGCGGCAGTCGTCGGCGACCGCCGGTGCGCCGCCGGACGCTCGCTCCCGGTGACGTGATGGGAAAACGTGATGTGGGTGTTCTAACATAGGGTGCACAGACGGGGCCGTCCGACCGCACCGGCACCGGTCGGGGCCCCCGCGCCCTGCCCCACACCGCCACCATGGACACCCGCCTCCCGGCGCTCGGCCTGCTCGCCCTCGTCGCCCTCGCGATCGCGGCTGGCGGGGTCCACTACCCCGGCCTCGGGGGCAGTGCCACCTCGCCCGTGACGCCACCGGCCGACTCCCCGCAGACCGCGACGGGGGAGCCCACGACCGTGGACCCGGGGACGGGCCGGCCCCCCGCGGCCACGGGGACGCCGCTCTTCACCGGGTCGCTGCTCCTCGTCGTCCTGCTGGCGGTCGGCGTGGCGTCGGCACTGTACTGGCGCCGGGGCGCCGACTCGCTCGACGCGGACGACCTGCCCCGGGCGGTCGACGACGAGGACGACGAGGACGCGACGGAGGAATCCGCGGCCCGTGCGGTCGCCGCCGAGGCGGCCGACCGCCTCGAGGCGGGCGCGGACTTCGAGAACGAGATCTACCGCGCGTGGTGGGAGATGGTCCGCACGCTCCCCGTCCGCGACCCTGATACCGCCACGCCCGGCGAGTTCGCCGACGCCGCCGTCGACGCGGGACTGGACCCCGACGCCGTGGCGACCCTGACGGGGCTGTTCCAGGCGGTCCGGTACGGCGACCGCGATCCCGAACCGCGGCGCGCCGAGGCCGTCGCGGCGCTCCGGACCGTCGAACGCGGGCGCGACGACGGAGGGAGTGGGGCCGTCCGCCCGGACGGCCACGCACGCGGCGGGGACAGTGACGCGCGCGGCGGGACGGGTGACGGTCGGGACGACACGGGCGAGGCTCCGGCCGGGGAGCGCGAGCCGGGCCCGCCGTCGGCGGCCGGCGCACACGAACCCCCCGAAGACGCCACCACGCAAGCGCCGGCGGATCGGGCGAACCACGGCGGATCCGAGTCGGACGACGGCGGATCCGAGTCAGACGACGGCGGCCACGGGCCCGGCGACGGCGGGACCGACACGCGCGACGACGGAGGTCGGGAGCCGTGACCGCGCCGCCCCCCGCCGCCCCCGGTGCGCTCGTCACCCCGGCGACGTCGGCGCTGGTCGCCATCCTGGCGGGGCTCGTCGTCGCGCTCTGGTTCGGCCGCGAGTGGCTGGCCGCACCGCCCCCCGAGTCCGCCGTCGATCCCACCACCGCGCCCGGCGACGAACTGCCCCCGACGCCCGGTGACGAGTACGACGAGAACGTCGACGGGCCGGCCCAGGGCGCCACCGTCCGCCGCGACCTCCGGCGCCACCTCGAGGAGCGCCTCGTCGCCGAGCACGGGCTCTCGGAGTCGGCGGCGACCGAAGCCGTGGAGACCGGCGCGTGGACGGACGACCCGCGGGCCGCCGCCTGGGTCCGCGGGGACGCCATCGGCCGACTCCCCCTGCGACGGCGTCTCCGGCTGTGGCGACGGGGCCGCGACCCGACCGAGAGGGGGCTCGCGCACGCCGTCGCCGCCGTCGAGGCGCTCGACGTCGGTGACGACGTGCCGGCCGGTGGGAAGCCCGACGGCCGGAACGACGGGGAGGGCACCGCGAGGGCCGACGCGCGGGGCGAGACGGAGGGCGGGAACCGTGACTGACGCCGGCCGCTCCGATCGCGGCGACGGTGGGGTCGGTGCCGGTGCCCCCGGTGCGACGACGATTCAGACGCTCCCCGGACTCGGCGTGGTCACCGTCCTCGCCGTGCTCGGCGGCCTCGGCTTCGAGTCGCCGGGCCTCCTCTTCGCCGCCGCGCTCGGCGTGGCGTACGCGGCCGCCGCCCGCGCGACCGCCCCACCCTCGCCGGGCGGGGGGAGCGACGGAGCCGGCGACAGCGAAGGTGACGCAGGGACGTCGGCGCCGGTCGTGGTGCGGCGCTCGTTCGACGACGGTTCGCCCGCGCCCGGCGACGAGGTCGAGGTGACGGTGGCGGTCGGGAACCGCGGGTCCGCCTTCCTGCCGCAGGTCCGCGTCGTCGACGCGCTCCCCGACGGCGCCGCGCTCGTCGAGGGCGCGCCGCGGCACGCCACCGCGCTCCGGCCGGGCGAGGTGTCTCGCTTCACCTACGCCGTCACCCTCGAGCGCGGCGAGCACGAGTGGGGCGACCCCACCGTCACGACGGCGAACCACCTGGGCGGGCGCGAGCGCACCGCCGCCGTCGCCGCCGACGCGTCGTCGCTCCGCGCGGTGCCGGAGGAGCCGCCCCAGCACCTCCCGGTGCGAGCCCTCGGGTCGCTGTTCGCCGGCCGCATCGAGACCGACGAGGGCGGGCAGGGTCTCGAGTTCCACGCGACGCGGGAGTACCGCCGCGGCGACCCCCGCCGGCGCGTGGACTGGCGCCACCTCGCGAAGACCGGCGACCTCGCGACCCTCGAGTTCCGCCAGGAGCGACAGGCGACCGCGGTGCTGGTGGTCGACGCCCGCCCGGAGGCCCACCGCTCGCCCGGCGACGACCCCCGGAGCGCCGTCGAGTTCGAACTCCGCGCCGCCCGCGCGGTGTTCGAGGGACTGCTCGACGCGGGGAACCTCGTGGGCATCAACGTGCTGGCGCGCGAGGACGTCTGGCTCCCGCCGGCGACCGGTCGGGCACACCGCGCTCGCGGGTCGGAGCTGCTCGCCACCCACGACGTCGTCACCGCCGCTCCCGACGGCGACGCGCTGTTCGCGTCGTTTCGGCCCGACCGCAGCGAGGAGCTGAAGCGCCGGCGCATCGACCGCCTCGACGGTCGCCTGCCCGGGAGCGGCGAGGTGCTGGTGTTCTCACCCTGCTGTGACGACTACATCTGCCGCGTCGCCCGACAGCTCGTGGGTCGGGGCCACGCCGTCACGGTGGTGTCCCCCGACCCGACGCTCCGGGACACGCCCGGCCACCGGTTCGCCGCGACGCGGCGGGCCTTCCGGCTCCGCGACCTCCGCCGCCACGGGGTGCGCGTCCTCGACTGGCCCCCGGACGAGCCCCTGGCCGTCGCCGCCGAGCGGGCGGAACGGCGGTGGTCGCGGTGACGGTCGCGGGCCTCCTCCCGCGGCCTCGTCCCGCGACCCTCGCGGCCACCGGCGCGGCGCTGGGGGCCGCACTCGTGCTCCCCCGCGCGCCGGGCTGGTTCGCCGCCGTCGGCGTCCCGCTGGTCGCGGTCGGGTCGCTCCGCAGCCGCGGCCGGGT
>JBDGTC010000028.1:6443-8951 GCA_042217215.1 Halobacteriaceae archaeon | reverse complement strand
GACAGCCCGCGACGTACGTCGAGACGGGCTTGGAGTTGTCGAAGGCGCTCTCGGTGGCGACGTCGATGCGGCCGACGTCGTCGGGCGCGAGCCCCTTCCGGTCCATGAGGGCCTTCGACGCGTTCGCGGCCATCGTGACGATGTCCTCGTGGGCGTCGGGGAAGGAGCTCTCGTGGAGCCCGAGCCCCTTCGTGTACTTCGCGGGGTCCTCGCCCTTCTCCGGCGCGAACGTCCCCGGCAGGTCGAGAGCGAGCTTCCCGGTGCAGATGGACACGGCGTCGATGCCGACGGCGTCGATCATCTCGCCGAAGGTGGGCGGTGATGGCTATAAGGGTTGTCGGTGTCGGATTCGACGGTCGTCGAATCCGGGCGGGGTCACCCCTCCTCTTCCTCGATGACCTCGGGGTCGCCGAGCGCGCTGCGCAGGCTGTCGAGGCCGTTGACCCACTCGATGACGAGCCCGTACTCGAGTTCGTTGGTCACGGCCATGTCGAGGACGTCCTCGCCGTCGGCCAGGTTCGCGTCGACGACGCGCGTGCCCGCGGCCGCGACGAGGCCGAGCGCGCGATCGAACTCCTCCTCGGCCTCCGCGTCGGCGGCCGCGCGGACGTACTCCTCGACGGTCGCCTCCTCGGCGACGCCGTCTGCGAGGTACTGCTCTGCGGTGTAGAACACCGCGACGAGGCTGGTCTGCACGCCGTCCACGAGCATCGCGGTGTCCTCGTCGGCGATGTCGGGGTCGGCGAGCACGATCTCGTGGATCTGCTCGAGCTCGTCGACGGCGGCCTCCCGGTCGAGGTCCCCCTCTTCGTGTGCCGAGAGGATCTTCGCGACCGCGATGGCGACGTCGTTCTGGAGGTTCAGGAGCAGGCGGGCCGACTCCTCGTCCTCGGGGTCGGGTGGGTCCTCCCGCAGGCGGTCCAGCCAGTTCTCCCAGCGCTCTTCGGAGTAGAACGCCTCGTCCGGGGCACTCATACTGACACCGGCGGGTGCGCGGGCCAAATGCCTTTGCTTTCGGCCCCCTGCCTGTCACGTCGATTCCGTGGCGTGAGAGCTACGCGCTCGGTCCCGTGTCCGGGCCCGCACCCGGGTCCGTATCTGGCCCCGAACCCGGGGCCTTGTCCGCTCCAGTGTCTCCGTCGAGGGACGCGGACGGTGTGGCCTCCCGCTCCACGCCCGCTGTCGTATCGACGCCGTAGACGCGCGCGGGCGTCTCCACGTGCGCCGTCCGCACCGCCGCGTCGTGACCCGCCTCGAGGAGCCACCGCACCCGCCGCGGGACCGTCTTCGGGCCGAGCACGGCGCCGGGGCGGTCCGGGTCGTCGACGAAGTCCGTCTCCATCAGGAACGGTTCGCCCGTCGCGGCGGCGCGCTCGAGGCGGTCCCGCTCGGCCATCACGCTCGGCGTCGGGCCCGCGAGTTCGCCCGCGGCGTAGTGCTTCACGACCCGCGTCGGGTCGAGTCCCGCCTCCCGAGCCCAGTCCGCGACGTCGGCGAGGTCCTCGGTGGCCTCCGTGTGAAGCTGGACCGCGACGTCGTTCGTCGCGCCGAGGGCGAACGCGTGGCGCATCACGTCGTTGGACGCGCGCCAGACCGCGTCGTCGACCTCGTAGTGGGGCCGGCCGGACTTGAGCGCGACCGCGGGGTCGTCTGCCCCCGCCGGCGTCGCGGCACCGTCGGCGGACGGCGCGCCGACGTACTCCGCGGCGACCTCCAGGCCCGCCTGCATGAGGTCGGCCGCGGCGTCCGGGTCGTACCCACGCTCCAGGAGCTTCGAGATCAGGCCCGGGTGGACCCCGAGGACCGGCCACGCGCGCCCCGGGAGTCGCTCGGTCGCCGCGTCGGCGACCTCGACCGTCCGCTCGAACACCGGGCGGAAGTCCTCGGCCGCCTCGACCGGTCCGACGAGGTGCCAGGAGGGCTTGTTCACGACGAGCAGGTGGGTGCCCCCGAGCGCGGCGAAGTCGTCGACGGCGTCCAGCCCGCGCCCGTGCTCCGGGTCGAGGTGCAGGTGGTTATCGAGGACCGGCGTCGACAGGTCGTCCATGCCCGGGCTCCGACCGGCCGGGAGAAAAGGGCGTCGTCGGTCGGCGCCGGGCGTCGGCGGTGGACGGCGGCCTACGCCGCCTCGTCGCCGTCGGCCGCGGCGTCGTCGGCGTCAGCGGCGTCGACGTCGGTGTCTGCTGGTTCGTCGTCCGTCTCCGCGGGGTCGACCGCGTCGTCGCTTACCGACCCTCCGGCCCCGGCGCCACCCAGTCCACCGCCCGGGCCGAAGGCCGACTGGAGACTCTCGCGGAGGCGGCGGAACTCCTCGATCTCGTCCTCGACGGTCTCGAGCCGCTCTGTGTGGTCCGCGCGCAGGTCCGCGACGGCCTCGGTCGCCTCGGCCAGTTCCTCCTCCACGCGGTCGTCGAGGGCGGCGACGTCCGCCTCCGCGTCGTCGACGGTCGACTCCACGTCCGCGAGCGACTCCTCGACGTCCGCGAGGGCCTCCTCCACGTCGGACAG
>JBDGTC010000028.1:0-6343 GCA_042217215.1 Halobacteriaceae archaeon | reverse complement strand
AGCGACTCCTCGACGTCCGCGAGGGCCTCCTCCACGTCGGACAGTGACTCCTCGAGGCCCTGGAGGTCCTCGAGGTCGGCCTCGAGGGCGTCGAGGCGGTCCGTGGCGTCTTCGACCTCCGCGGCGAGCGTCTCGCGTTCGTCGCGCACGGCCGCGAGGTCGTCCTCGACGGTCTCGCGGAGCGCCGCACGCTCCTCGGCGGCCGACTCGAGGCCGGTCTCGAGCGCGTCGCGCACCGCGTCGGTCTCCTCGGTGACCTCGCGTGCGAACGCCTCGGGCGAGCCGTACGCGTCGAGGAACGTCTCGACGGCCGCTCCGTAGGCGGCGACGTCCTCGACGCGGGACTGCAGGTGGTCGATGCGGAGCGCGTCGGTCGGCTCGACGCCCGAGTCCGGGGACCCGCCGTCCGCGCCGCCGAGCGCGTCCCGGAGCGCGTTCAGGTCCTCGTCGGGGACCTCGCCGGCCTCGATCTCCGCGGCGAGGCGCGCCGCGAGGCTCCCGTCTCCCGCGGCCGGCGGGGCGGCGGCCGAATCGGTCCCGGCGACGGTCCCCTCGGTCCCACCCTCGGTCCGGGCGTCGGCGACCGGGTCGGCACCGGTCGTCGAGTCGCCGTCGGCCGCATCCGCCTCGGCGTCGTCCTCCTCGTCGATGGGCGGCGGCGCAATGACCCCGTCGCCCCACTCCTCGCCGGTCGCGTCCGGACCACCGACCTCGAAGGTCCGTCCGGTCGCGTCAGCGGTGGCGTCGGGCGACGGGTCGGTCTCGGTCTCCTCGTCGGCGTCGTCGACCGGTTCGGAGAAGGGGTCGTCGGGGTCGAAGGCGTCCCCCTCCCCGAGGTCCGTCGCCTCGACCTCGAGGTCGGCCTCCTCAGCGCCGTCGAGGTCCGCCGCGAGGTCGTCCTCGGCCGGGACGGCCCCGAACACCTCGTCCACGTCGTCGACGCTCTCCGTCGCGGCGCCGTCGACGGAGGAGTCGACGTCGTCCGGGTGCGCGTCGACCGTACTCGCGCTCTCGATGCGCGGACGGCCGACGAACGGCGTCGTCGCCTCGCCGCCCGTCCGGACGCCGAGGACGGTCGTGTAGCTCTCCCCCGGTGCCACCGTCGCCTCGAAGCGGACGTCGTTGTCCTCCACCGACCACGTGTCGGGCTCGTGGTCGGGGTGGAACCCGATGTCGTCGCTCGGGATGCCGCTGAGTATCTCCTCGACGACGGCCACCTCGACGGTCGTCGCGGCGGTCGGCCGCACCGTGTACTCCGCGGTGACGCCGTCGGGCTTGCGCTCGATGGACCGCTCGACGGACGCCCGGTCCCCCGAGACCGTCACCGGCGTCTCGTTGATGGTACTCATCGGAACTGTCTGACGCACGGCAGGGGTAAAAATCCTACTTAAATTGACTAAATTAATATTGACGCACGGTGGAATGATGCCGAATCACGGAGACGGCGTGGGTGTGGGCGTCGTACTATCACCTCCCCATCATCTGTGTCGCACTTGAAGTATCTTCAGCTATCCAGCGTCACCGCGCGGTGGGCCGCGTTCCTGAGCGCGTCGGAGCGGCCGTGGGTGCCGGGCGCGATGGCGAGCGTCTCGACGCCCCGGCGCGCGGCCAGTTCCAGCACGGGCTTGAAATCCGTGTCTCGGGAGGCCACGGCGAGCACGTCGCAGTCGCCGTCGGCGACCACGGCGGCCGCGGCGACGGCGAGCGCGACGTCGACGTCGCCGCTCGTCGTGCGCACCTCGAACCCGCGGGCCTCCGCGGCCTGCACGAGTCCCGGCGTGGCGTGCTCGTCGAGGTAGAGACGCGCGACGGCGAGTCGCCCGCGCGCCGCGGCCGCGGCCCGGACGTCGTCGAGGTCCACGTCGAACTCCGCGCGGAGGACGTTCGGTCCGTCGACGAACAGCGCGACCCGGGGCTGTCCGCCGGCGCCGCCGGTCCCCCCGCCGGCGCTCCCGCCGACCCACGTCCGGACGCGGGCGACAGCCCGGCCGAGCGGGCCGGCGTCACCGGCGCCACCGTCGTCGGCGTGTGGCATCGGCGGAGAGGCGGGCCCGCGGGGCATAGCCGTGGCGGTCCGGCACCCGTCGGCGTCGCGCCGGGGCTCCGAAGCGCACCGGTCGACGGTCCCGAAGACGTTACCCCACACGCCCGCGCAGGAGCGAGCATGACCGACCGCCGAACGCCGCTCTTCGACGACCACGAGGCCGCGGGGGCGAGCTTCACCGACTTCAACGGGTGGAAGATGCCAGTGGCGTTCGACTCCATCCGCGTCGAGCACGAGAGCGTCCGCGAGGCGGTGGGCGCCTTCGACGTCTCGCACATGGGCCAGGTCGCGGTGACGGGGCCCGACGCGGGGGAACTGTGTCAGCGCCTCACGACCAACGACGTGGACGCGCTCGCGCCGGGCGAGGCGCAGTACTCCACCATCACCGACGAGGACGGGGTCGTCCTCGACGACACGGTGGTCTACCGGCTCCCCGACGGGGCGGTGGCGGGCGTCGACCCGGCGGTCGCGCCGGACGCGGACTACCTCTTCGTCCCGAACGCCGGCAACGACGAGGCGATGACACAGCGCTGGATCGCCCACCGCGACGAGTGGGGCCTCGACGCCGCCGTCGAGAACGCCACGACCGCGTACGCGATGCTGGCGGTTCAGGGCCCCGAGGCCGAGGACGCACTCGTCGACACGGTCGACGGCGGGGCGGGGCGTCCGGCGGCCACAGACGCGGTGACCGGCCTCGCACCCTTCGAGGCGGTCCACGCACCCGTCGCGGGGACGTCGGCACTGATCTCCCGGACGGGCTACACCGGCGAGGACGGCTTCGAGGTGACGTGTCCGGCCGCGGACGCGAGTGCGGTCTGGTCGGCGATCGAGGCCCAGCCCTGCGGCCTCGGCGCCCGCGACACCCTCCGGCTCGAGATGGGCTTCCTGCTCTCCGGGCAGGACTTCCACCCCGCGGAGAACCCGCGGAACCCCTACGAGGCGGACGTGGCGTCAACCGTCGACCTCGACACCGACTTCGTCGGCCGGGACGCACTCGCCGCCGTCGTCGAGGCGGGCGGGCCGGCAGAGCGCATCGTGGGCCTCCGCCTCGAGGAGCGCGGCGTCCCCCGCCACGGCTACGACATCAGGGACGGCGAGGGGACCGCGATCGGGACCGTCACGAGCGGGACGATGAGCCCCACGCTCGGCGAGCCCATCGGACTGTGCTACGTCCCCGTCGACTTCGCCGAACCGGGCACCACCGTCGCCGTCGTCGTCCGGGGCGACCCGAAAACCGCAACGATTGTGGAACCCCCATTCATAGGAGGGCGGTAGCATGTTCGATACTCCGGCGGACCTGCGGTACCGCGAGACCCACGAGTGGTACCGCGCGTCCGACGGCCGCGTGGGCATCACCGACTTCGCCCAGGACGAACTCGGCGACGTGGTGTTCGTCGAGCTCCCCGAGGCGGGCGAGGAGGTCAGCCAGGGCGAGTCCTTCGGCGTCGTCGAGTCCATCAAGGCCGTCTCCGACGTGAACGCCCCGGTCTCGGGCACGGTCACGGCGGTCAACGACGACCTCGCCGACAGCCCCGAACTGGTGAACGAGGACCCCTACGGAGACGGCTGGCTCCTCGCGGTCGAGCTCGCCGACGAGGGCGAACTCGACGCCCTCCTCGACGCCGACGCCTACGCGGCCCGGACGGAGTGATGGGCGGGCCAGCGACGGGGCGCGGCGGCAGCCCGTACACGCCCCACGACCCCGCCGACGTGGCGGCGATGCTCGACGCCGTCGGCGCCGACGACGTGGAGTCGCTCTTCGACATCCCCGAGTCGGTCCGTCACGACGGCGAGTTCGGCATCGACGCCCGGTCGGAGCGCGAGGTCCGCACCGAGGTCGGACGGACGCTCGCGCGCACCGACGACCTCGTTGAGTTCCTCGGCCGCGGCCACTACGACCACTACGTCCCCTCGGTGGTCGACCACGTGGCCGACCGCTCGGAGTTCCTCACCTCCTACACGCAGTACCAGCCCGAGGTGGCACAGGGCTTCCTCCAGGCGCTCTACGAGTACCAGTCCCTGCTGGTCGAGCTCACCGGCCTGCCGGTCGCGAACTGCTCGATGTACGACGCCGCCACGGCGCTCGGCGAAGCCGCGCTGCTCGCCGACCGCGTGCGTTCGGTGAGCGGCGACCGCGTCCTCGTCCCGGAGCTGCTCCACGAGGGCCGCCGCGGCGTCCTCGAGAACTACGCCGGCGGCCACGACATCGCCGTCGAGTCCTACCCCCACGACGACGGGGTCACCGACACGGACGGCCTCGCCGCGGCCCTGGACGACGACGTCGCGATGGTGTACGCCGAGACGCCGACCGTCCGTGGTACCATCGAGGAGCACCTCGGCGCCGTCGGTGACCTCGCCGAGGAGCACGGTGCGCTCTTCTGCGTCGGCTCGGACCCCATCGCGATGAGCCTCCTCGAGCCGCCCGCCGGCGCCGGCGCGGACGTCGTGGTCGGCGACGCTTCGGTGCTCGGGCTGCCCGCGAGCTACGGGACGGGCCTCGGCCTGTTCGCGGTGCGCGAGGAGTTCCTCCGGCAGGTGCCCGGCCGCCTCGTCGGCGCCGCGCCGGACGAGGACGGCCGGCGGGCGTACACGCTCACGCTCCAGACCAGAGAGCAGCACATCCGGCGAGAGCGCGCGACGTCGAACATCTGCACGAACCAGGCCTGGGTCGCGCT
The DNA here is from genome assembly GCA_042217215.1 of Halobacteriaceae archaeon. Lineage (GTDB taxonomy): Archaea > Halobacteriota > Halobacteria > Halobacteriales > Halobacteriaceae > JBDGTC01. The sequence continues at coordinate 1,624 of JBDGTC010000028.1, read as the reverse complement.
GCGGGTGGCCATCCACGCCGCCCAGCTGGGCCCGGACGGGCTCGTCGACCTCGCGCGGCGCTGCGTGGAGTACCCCCGGGACCTCGCGGCGCGCCTCGACGACATCTCGGGCGTGTCGGCACCCGTCCACGACCGCCACCACCTCCGGGAGTTCGTCGCGCACGTCGACCAGCCCGCACCCGCGGTGCGGGACGACCTCGCCGACCGGGGGTACGCGGTCCACGCGGTCGGCGACCACCGCGTGCAGGTCTGCGTCACGGAGGTCACGGCGGACGCGACCGACGGTCTCGTCCGGGCGTTCCGGGAGGTGCTGTCGTGACCGACACGACACAGCCCTTCGACCAGGCGCGCTGGGTCGACGACGGCCGCCTCGAACCCCTCCTCTGGGAGACCACCGCACGCACTGTCGAGGTGAGCGGTGGCGTCAGCGAGGACGCCGTCGGTGCCGACGCCACAGACGGTGACGCCGGCGACGAGGCGTCGGCATCCGCAGGCGGCGAACCGCTGCCCGACGACCTCACGCGCGACGACCTCACCCTCCCGGCGCCGGCCGAGCCCCAGGTCGCGCGCTACTACACGCGGCTCTCTGCGATGAACTACGGGGTCGACTCGGGGCCGTTCCCGCTTGGCTCCTGTACGATGAAGTACAACCCCAAGTTCACCGAGGACCTCGCGGCGAACCCCGACGCCCACGTCCACCCCGACCGCCCGGACGAGACGGTCCAGGGCGTCCTCGCCATCCAGGCGCGCCTCCAGGACTACCTCGGCCGCATCGGCGGGATGGACGCCGTGAGCCTCCAGCCACCGGCGGGTGCCGCCGGGGAGTACACCGGTCTCCTGGTCGTGGGCGCCGCCCTCGAGGACCGGGGCGAGGGCCACCGCGACGAGGTGGTCGTGCCCGCGGGCGCCCACGGGACCAACTTCGCGAGCGCCGCGATGGCGGGGTACGACGTCGTCGAACTCCCCAGCAGCGAGGACGGCCGTATCGACCTCGACGCCCTCGAGGCCGCCGTGGGCGAGGAGACCGCGGCGCTGATGCTCACCAACCCCAACACGCTGGGGCTCTTCGAGCGGAACATCGAGGCCGTCGCCGACGTCATCCACGACGCCGGCGGACTGCTGTACTACGACGGCGCGAACCTCAACGCGCTGCTCGGTCGCGCGCGCCCCGGCGACATGGGCTTCGACGTGATGCACTACAACGTCCACAAGACGTTCGCGACGCCACACGGCGGCGGCGGGCCGGGCGCCGGGCCGGTCGGCGTGACCGAGGAACTCGCGCCGTTCCTGCCCAGGCCACACGTCCGCGAGGTCGACGGCGGCTACGAGCGCTACGACCCCGAACACAGCGTCGGGAAGGTCCACGGCTTCCACGGCAACTGGGTCGTCCTCGTGAAGGCGATGGCCTACATCGCCCGCCTGGGCGACGAGGGGCTGGCAGACGCCTCCGCGAAGGCGGTCCTGAACGCCAACTACCTCGCCGAGCAGATCGACTACGAGGTGCCCTTCGGCCCCGTCCACCACGAGTTCGTCGCCAGCGCGGGCGAGCAGGACGCCGCCGACGTGGCAAAGCGGATGCTCGACTACGGCGTCCACCCGCCGACGACGAAGTGGCCCGAAATCG
>JBDGTC010000051.1:547-9277 GCA_042217215.1 Halobacteriaceae archaeon | reverse complement strand
GCCCCGTGGCTTCCCGGGCGGCGGGCCCCGGTCGCCCGGCCGCTCCTCGTGGGCCTCTTCGCGCGCCGCGAGCCGGCGCTCGTACTGGCTGATCGCGACCTCGAGTTCGGACTCCGCGGCGGTCGTCTCGGCGCGGGCCGCCCGGAGCTCGGCCCGGACGTCGTCGAGTTCGTCCTCGAGGCGGCGCACCTCCGCCTCGAGCGCGGCGACGGCCACGCCGTCGTCCGCGCCGTCGGTCGGCTCCACGCTGATGGTCACGTCCTCGGTCCGGTCGGGACGGGGACCCGGGGTGGCGAGTCCCGCGTGCTCGCTGTTGGTTCCCATGTGGGGAGTTCTGGAAACGGTCTGGAACATCAAAAACCTCAGTCAGACGCAGGACGGACGCGGCGCCGACGCCCCGCAGACGGCGCCCCGGAACCGCACGGCGGCGTCGGGGTACTGCGAACACGGTGGCGACGGCCTCGCGCGGCAGTGCGGTGTGTCAGCGCGCGGTAATATTGGCACCCACGCCACGCTCCTCGCCCCTCACTCGCCGAGGTGCGCGCGCACGCCCTCGACGTCGCCCGGGACGGGTTCGGGATCGTTGCCGGCCGCGGCGGCCGCGTCGGGGTCCTTCAGCAGGTGGCCGGTGGTGAGGCAGACCACGTCCTCGTCGTCGGCGACCTCGCCGCGCTCCCGGAGCGCGCGCAGGCCCGCGAGCGACGCAGCCGAGGCGGGTTCGACACCGACGCCCTCGCCCGCGAGGTCCCGCTGGGCCTCGGTGATGGCCTCGTCGTCCACCGCGACGGCGGTCCCGCCCGTCTCGCGGATGCCGGGCAGGGCCTTCGGCGCGTTCACGGGGTTGCCGATGCGGATGGCGGTCGCGCGGGTCTCGACATCCTCCCACCGGCGGACCTCGTCGGCGCCGGCCTCGATCGCCTCGACCATCGGCGCCGCGCCCGTCGCCTGCACGCCGGTCAGCTTCGGGACGTCAGCGCGGGCGAGCGCGCCGCTCTGGACCAGCTCGCGGAAGCACTTGTACAGCGCCGCGGTGTTGCCCGCGTTCCCGACCGGGAGGACGATGCGGTCGGGCACGCGGTCGTACTCGGCGCGGAAGGCCTCGAGGATCTCGAGGCCGATCGTCTTCTGCCCCTCGAGGCGGAACGGGTTGAGCGAGTTGAGGAGGTACGCCTCGCCGCGCTCGGCGAGCGCCTGCACGATGTCGAGGCAGGTGTCGAAGTTGCCGCTCACCTCGAGGATGCGCGCGCCGTGGAGGCTCGCCTGGGCCACCTTCCCCGCGGCGACCTTCCCCGCCGGGAGGAGGACGAGTGTCTCCATCCCGGCGCGGGCGCCGTAGGCCGCGAGCGCCGCGCTGGTGTTGCCCGTAGAGGCACACGCGAGGCGGCCCACGCCGAGTTCGCGCGCCGCCGCGACGCCCACGGTCATCCCGCGGTCCTTGAACGACCCGGTGGGGTTCATCCCCTCGTGCTTCACCCGGAGGCTCCGCACGCCCACCTCGTCCTCGCGGCGCGGCACGCGGTGGAGCGGCGTGTCGCCCTCCGGGAGCGTGACGCCCTCGTCGAACGGGAGCGCGTCGGCGTAGCGCCAGACGCCCCGCCCCGAGAAGTCCGCGAAGGTGGGCGGGTCGGCGTAGCGGACCTCCAGCAGGCCGTTACAGTCGTCGCAGGTGTACCGGACGGTCTCGAACGGGTCGAAGGTCGCGCCGCAGGCGACGCAGGCGAGCCAGCTCCCGTCGCGGGCCTCGGCCGGTGGCGACGGCGCCGGGGCGTCGAGTGACATCGCGTCGGGCATTGGTGGACCGAGGGCGTCGGGCCACAAGAAGGGGTCGGGTCCGCGGCGCGGGGTGTGCCGTTCGGCGTGCGGGCGACGGGCGTCCACCGCCGCTCAGCGCAGCAGTTCGACGAGCAGCCCCTTCTGGGCGTGCAGGCGGTTCTCGGCCTGTTGGAAGACCAGCGAGCGCTCGCTCTCGATGGCGCCGTTGGTGACCTCCTCGCCGCGGTGGGCGGGCAGGCAGTGCATGAGCCGCGCGTCCGCGGCCTCGAGGACGGCCTCGTCGATCTGGAACCCGCTCGCGGCGAAGGAGGACACGCGCTCCTCGCGCTCGTCCTCCTCGCCCATGCTCACCCAGACGTCGGTGTACACCACGTCGACGTCCGCGACGGCCTCCGCCGGGTCGTGGGTGACCGCGGGTCCCTCGCCGACCGACTCGGCGCGCGAGACGGCGTCGGCGTCGAGTTCGTACCCCACCGGGGTCGCGACGGTGAGGTCGACCCCCGCGAGGGCACACCCGACCGCGAAGGACTGCGCGACGTTGTTCCCGTCGCCGACCCACGCCGCCGAGACGTCCTCGAACCCGCCGAACGCCTCGCGGATCGTCAGGAGATCCGCGAGCGTCTGACAGGGGTGGGCGTCGTCGGTGAGGCCGTTGATCACGGGGACGCTCGCGTGCCGCGCCAGCGTCTCCAGTTCGCGGTGGTCGAAGAGGCGTGCGAGCACCGCGTCGATGTATCCCGAGAGGGTCCGGGCAGTGTCCCGGATGGGCTCCCCCCTGCCGAGCTGGGTGTCGTCGGGGGAGAGGAAGACGGCGTGGCCGCCCAGCTGGGTCATCCCGACCTCGAAGGAGACGCGGGTGCGCGTGCTCGGCTTCTCGAACAGCATCGCGAGGCTGTGCCGGGCGAGCGGCGAGTCGGGGTAGGGGTCGCCCATCGGCCCCGTCGCGGCCTTCAGCGCGGCGGCGCGGTCGAGCACGTCGTCGAGGTCCCGGCGCGTCAGGTCGTCGACGGTGAGCAGGTTCTCAGGCATCGTTCAGGAGCGAGTCCGTCGCGCGCTCGAGCACGGCGACGGCGCGGTCGAACTCCGCCAGCTCGAGGCGCTCGTCGGGCGCGTGGTCCAGGTCGGAGTCCCCGGGCCCGTAGGTCGCCATCGGGCAGTCCCACTCGCGGGCGAAGAGGTTCATGTCGCTGGTGCCGGTCTTGCGCAGGAGGCGGGGTTCGCCGTCGGTCCGCCGGATGGCGCCCCGCAGCGCCGTCGCGACGTCGCTTCGCGGGTCGGTCATCACGGGCGGGATGGGCTCCTCCCAGTGGACCGTCCCGTTGTCGAGGCGGCCGTCGGCCACCTCGCGGACCTCCGCGGCGGTCAGGTCCGGCGGGATGCGCAGCTGGGCGTCGACGGTGGCCTCCACGGAGAGCCCGTCGGGTTCGTACCCGCCGTCGAAGCCCACGGGCTTGGCGGTGACCTGCTCGAAGACGGGTTCCCACTCGTCGCCCGCGAAGGCGTCCTCCACCGACGACCACCACGCGATGGCGTCCTGGATGGCGTTTGGCTCCGGCCGCGAGGTGTGACCGGACTCGCTGGTCGCGACGTACGTGCCCGCGAGGAAGCCACGGTACCCCAGCGTCACGCCGTCCCAGCCCGAGGGCTCGCCGTTGAGGACGGCCCCCGGCGCCGCGCGGTCCTCGATCAGGTGGCGCGCACCGCGGGAGTCGGTCTCCTCGCCGACGACGCCGACGAAGCTCGCGCCCGTGGCGTACGCGGCCGCGGCCATCGCCGCGAGCGGGCCCTTCGCGTCGACGCTCCCCCGACCGTGGAGCACGCCGTCCTCGACGCGCACCGGGATGTCCCCCGGCACGGTGTCGACGTGGGAGGTGAGCAGGGCGCCGTCGTCGGCGGGTGCCCGGACGTTGCCGACGTCGTCGATGTACACCTCGCGGTCCCGCTCCGCGAAGAAGGAGGCGAGCCGGGTCGCCGCGGGCCGCTCCTCGCCGGTCGGCGAGGAGATGGCGACGAGGTCGAAGAGGAGCTCGCGCGCCGCGAGGAGGTCCGCCTCGACGTCGAGGTCGGTGAGGTCCGCGTAGAGCGCGTCGGGACGGCCGCCTTCGGTGGATCCGTCGTCATCGCCGCCCTGGCCGTCCTCGCGCCCGCCGTCCCTTCCCGGCGCCTGCTCGCTCATTCGAGCACCTCCGCGAGCGCGTCGAGGAACCGGTCGGCGTGGCTCTCGTCGAGTATCAGCGGCGGGAGCAGGCGCACCGTCGTCCGCCCCGCCGGGAGCGCGAGGATCTGATGGTCCATCGCGAGGTCCCGCACGACCGGGTTCGCGCCGCCGCGGACCTCGATGCCGATCATGAGGCCGAGGCCGCGGACCTCGCGCACGCCGTCGAGGTCGCGTGCGCCCTCGCGGACGTACTCGCCGAGGGCCGCGGCGTTCGCGGGCAGGTCCTCCGCGATGACGGTGTCGAGGGTCGCGCCCGCGGCGGCTGCGAGCACCGGGCCGCCGGAGAACGTCGACCCGTGGGGGCCGGCGCCGTCGGCGATCCAGTCGGCCACGACCGTCGCGCCCAGGGGCAGGCCGTTCGCGAGCCCCTTCGCCGTCGTGAGGACGTCGGGCTCGACGCCCGCGCGCTCGCAGGCCCACAGCTCGCCACACCGGCCCACGCCGGTCTGGACCTCGTCGAAGACGAGCGCGGCGCCCGCCTCCGCGGTGACCTCGCGGGCCGCCTGGAGGTACGCGGGCTCCGCGGGGTTCACGCCGCCCTCGCCCTGGACGGGCTCGAGGAAGAGCGCCGCGGTGTCCTCGTCGACGGCGTCCGCCAGCGCGTCGGCGTCGCCGTAGGGGACGAACTCCACGTCGGGCATCACGGGCTCGAACGGCTCGCGGTACTTCTGCTTCCACGTGAGCGCGAGCGAGCCCATCGTGCGGCCGTGGAACGCGCGCATCGTCGAGACCACCTTCGTGCGCCCGGTCGCCGAGCGCGCGAACTTGATGGCGGCCTCGTTGGCCTCGGTGCCCGAGTTGCAGAGCCAGACCTCCTCGAGCGCCGACGGCGTCACGTCCGCGAGCTGGTCGTACAGCGCCGCCCGCGTGGGGTTAGGGTACGAGCACTGCACGAACGTCAGGTCGTCGAGCTGGGCTTGCGCGGCCTCGACCACCGCGGGGTGGCTGTGCCCGAGCGGCGTGCACGCGTAGCTCGCGCCGACGTCGAGGTACTCCGTGCCGTCGGGGCTGTACAGGTACGGCCCCTCGCCACGTTCGATGTCGATCGGCTTCTCGGAGTAGACGAATCCGCTCATCTCTCATCCTCCAGTGCGCTTGGCTCGAACCGCGTCCCGCCCCCGGCGAGCGCGGCCTCGACGGGGGAGTCGGCGTTGGCGTCGGCGACCACGACGGCCGCGGCGCCGCCCTCGAGCGCCTCGACGGCGGCCATGACCTTCTTCGTCATGAACCCCTCGGCCGCCTCGCGGACCGCCTCGAGATCCGCGGGCGTCTCGACGCTGTCGATCAGCGTCTCTGGGTCCTCGGGGTCCCGGCGCACGCCCTCGACGTCCGTGAGGACGACGAGCGTCGCGGAGAGCGCGCCCGCCACGGCCGCGGCCGCGCGGTCGGCGTCGGCGTTCACCGGCGTGCCGTCGTCGGCGAGCATCGGCGGGCCCGTGACCGGCGTGTACCCGTCCGCCAGGAGCCCCTCGAGGAGGTCGGCGTTGACGTCCGTGATCTTCCCGGAGTGGTCGCCCCGGCGGATCTTCTTCTTGCCGTCCTCGAGGACGCGCACCGCGGACTTCCGGGGCCCGGTGAGGAGGCCACCGTCGACGCCCGAGAGCCCGAGCGCGTCGGCGCCCTGCTCGCGCAGCCCGGCTACCAGCTCGGTGTTGAGCTTGCCGGCCATCACCATCGTGAAGACGTCCATGGTCTCGGCGTCGGTGAACCGCCCGACGACGCCGCCCGGCGTCTCCACGTACTCGGGCTCGATGCCCATGCGCTCGAGCGTGTCGTCGACGGCGGTCGAGCCACCGTGGACCAGCACCCCGCGGTCGAGGTCCGCCACGTCGGCGAGGGTTCCCGCGGGATCCACCGCGCGGGCGCCGCCGACCTTCACGACGACGGTCACGGCGCACCGACCGGGTGGAGACCCGTGAACTCGAGGCCGGCGGTCTCCTCGAGGCCGAGCGCGACGTTCGCCGCGTGGACGGCCTGGCCGGCCGAGCCCTTCATCATGTTGTCGATGGCCGAGAAGACCACGAGCCGGCCGTTCTTCTCGTCCAGTTCGAAGCCGACCTCGGCCAGGTTGCTCCCGGCCACGGCCTTCGGCTCGGGGTAGCGGTAGACGCCGGCGCCGCCCGCGACCATGCGGACGAACGGCTCGTCGTCGTACGCCTCGCGATAGGCGGGCCAGACGTCGCCTTTCCCGAGCGGTTCGGGCGGGAGGACGTGACACGTCGCGGACACCCCGCGGATCATGTCCACGGCGTGGACGGTGAAGTTCACCGACCGGCCGAGGAACGCCTCGATCTCGGCCTCGTGGCGGTGACTCGTCGGCGCGTACGGCCGCACGACCCCCGAGCGCTCGGGGTGGGAGGAGGCCGCGCCGCCGCCGGCGCCGCCCTCCGAGGAGCCGACCTTCACGTCGACGACGATCTCGGCGTCCTCGAGGAGGTCGGCCTCGGCGAGCGGGTGGAGCCCGAGGAGCGTCGCGGTGGCGTTACAGCCCCCGGCGGCGATCAGGTCCGCACCACGCAGCCCCTCGCGGCCGAGTTCGGGGAGCGCGTAGACGGACCCGGAGAGCAGGTCGGGGCGGTCGTGGCCGTCGTAGTACTCGTCGTAGGCCGCGGGGTCGTCGAGCCGGAAGTCCGCGCTCAGGTCGACGACGGTGTCCGCGGCCGCGCGGAAGTCGTCGACGCGCTCCATCGAGACGCCGTGGGGCGTCGCCGCGAAGAGCACGTCCACGGACGCGAGGTCCGCGGGGTCCGAGAAGCGGAGGTCGAGTTCGCGCAGGTTGGGGTGGGCGGTGCCCACGGCGCGGCCGGTGTAGGACCGACTCGTGGCCTGCACCGGCTCGAACGCGGGGTGGCCGTCGAGGAGCCGCAGGAGCTCGCCGCCCGTGAAGCCGCTGCCCCCGACGACCGAGGCGGTGAGGGCCCCGCCGTCGGCGCGCACGCCGTCGGCCATCAGACCGCCACCTCGACGTCGGCCTTCGTCTCGAGCCAGTCGACGATGCGCGCGGGCACGTCGACGCTGACGGCCGCGTCCAGGGCCTTGAACTCGACCGTGTGGTTGACCTCGTGGACGGTGTAGCCGCCCTCGCCGCCGCCGGTCTCCATGAGGTCGACGCCGAGCAGGCCGCCCCCGACCGCGTCGGAGGCGCGCTCGACGAGGTCGCGGACCTCGTGGTCGACGACGAACTGCTCGGTCGTCGCGCCCTTCGCGGCGTTGGTGAGCCAGTGCTCGGAGCTGCGCGCCATCGCGGCGACGGGCTCGCCGTCGACGGCGACGACGCGGATGTCGCGCTCGGGTTTCTGCACGAACTCCTGGACGTAGAAGATCTTGTGCTCGTAGTGCCCGAGCGTCTCCTTGTGCTCGAGGATGGCCTCGGCGGCCGAGCGCGAGTCGATCTTCGCCATGAGCCGACCCCACGACCCCATCACGGGCTTGAGCACGCAGGGGTACCCGAACTTCTCGATGACCTCGAGGGCGCTCTCCTTCGTGAACGCCACCTCGGTCCGGGGCGTGGGGACGCCCGCGCCCGCGAGCGCGAGGCTGTTGTTCACCTTGTCGGCGCAGAGCCGCGCCGTCTCGGGGCTGTTCACGACCGGGACGCCGTACGCGTCCACGAAGCGGGTGACGTACAGCGACCGGCTGGTCGCGAGACACCGGTCGAGCACGATGTCGACGTCGTCGAACACCGCGGGCGCCTCGCTGACGCTGAAGTGCTCCTTGCGGACGTCGATCTTGGTCACGTCGTGCCCCCGGTCGCGCAGCTCCGAGAGCAGGAGCTTCTCGTCCTTGCGGATGCGGTGGTAGCAGACGCCGACGTTCACGCGGACCACCTCCGGGGTGCGCTCGCCCGACCGTCCACGCTCACTCCCCCCAGTCCTCTTCGAGCTCCGGGGCTCGCTCGAGGACCGGCGGGTCGACGTCGACGACTTCGAGCTCGGTACCGCAGGTGGTGCAGTCGACGATCTCTCCCACCTCCAGGTCGTCGTGCAGGGTCACGTCGCCCCCGCACTCGACGCAATCGGCGGATGCCATTGGTACTACCTCGGTTGGCCGACGCCCCGCTTAAACCTGTCGAAAGTATCATCGCATTCTCATGTACGCAGCCGGTGCTCCTCGCGCACTCGCGTGCGGTACTGTGCTGTCGCGCGGTTCCAGTGTCAGACTGGAGAGGGGTGGCTCCCGTCGTCGCTCACCCGTACCGATCGACCTCCCGTCGGCGGCGGTCGGCCGCGGCCTCGAGCGCCGCCGCGCGGTCGGTGACGACGTCCTCGTCGGCCGCGAGCGCGTCCGTGGCGTCGGTCCGCGCCTCGCGGACCCGCTCGGGCGCCGGGCCGCCAAGGGAATCACGCGCCGTCACGCTCGCGGCGGGGTCGAGCGCGGCGACCAGGTCCTCGCGTGACACGAGGTCCGTCGCCGCGTCGCCCGTGACGGCCGCGACGGCGGCGTCGACCTCCTCGACGGTCGGCGCGTCGCCCTCGGCGGCCTCGGCGGCGCGCGCGACGGCCTCGTGGGCCGCGCGGAAGGGGACGCCCGCCATCGCGAGGCGGTCGGCGACGCCCGTCGCCGTCGCGAACCCCTCCGCGGCGGCGTCGGCGAGCGCGTCCGCGGGCCACGACGCGGTCGCCACCGCACCGGCGGCGACGTCGGTGGCGAGCACCACCGCGTCGAAGGCGTCCCACGCGTGGGGCGTGACGCGCTGCAGGTCGCGGTTGTACGCCCGCGGGAGGCCCTTGAGCGCGGTG
>JBDGTC010000051.1:0-512 GCA_042217215.1 Halobacteriaceae archaeon | reverse complement strand
CGCGCCCGCACCAGCTCGAGGGTGTCGGGGTTCTTCTTCTGGGGCATGATGGACGAGGTCGAGGCGTAGTCGTCGTCGAGCTCGACCAGCCCGCGGTTCGCGTAGACGACGACGTCCTCGGCGAGCCCCGACAGCGTCGTCGCGTGTGCCGCCAGCGCGCCCACCGACTCCACGAGGAAGTCCCGCGCGGACACCGCGTCGGTGGCGTTCACGAGGACGCCGTCGAACCCGAGCAGGTCGGCGGTGCGCTCGCGGTCCACGTCGAAGAGCGTCCCGGCGAACGCCGCCGCGCCGAGCGGGCTCCGGTTGGTGCGGTCGTAGGCGTCGAGCAGGCGCGCCGTGTCCCGGGCCACCGCGCTCTCGTAGGAGAGCGCCCAGTGGCCGACAGTCGTGGGCTGGGCGGGCTGGAGGTGGGTGTAGCCGGGCGCGATCGTGTCGGCCTCGGCGCCGGCCACGTCCAGCAGCGCGCCGCGCAGGGTCAGCGTCGCCTCGGCGGCGGCGAGCAGGCGCTC
>JBDGTC010000070.1:0-9284 GCA_042217215.1 Halobacteriaceae archaeon | reverse complement strand
CGGGACCACCGGCGGGCGGGGCCACCGGATGGGTGCTCTCGAACCGGTTCGGGCCGTTCGCAGCCAGCACCTGGAGGCGTTCCGGACCGACCCCACCGCTTCCCCTGGAGACGTGGGTGCTGGACCGTGACTCACCTATCGAGGTGGGGGACGCAGTCCAGGTGAAATAGTGGTGAGGGCGGGTTGGGCAGAACTGGATCGAGGGCGACGAGAACTGGATCGAGGGCGACGTATCGGGCAGCGCGTGAGAACACCGGCGCACCGGATGTGGGGTCGTCAGCGTGCGGGGACCCGTGGACCGCTCGCCACCGCCTCCGCGAGGAACAGCCGCACGTGGCCGAGCCACGGGACGCGGAGTTCGGCGGTCCCCCGGATCCACGACGGACGGACGGGGGGACTGATTCCGTTGGCCTGGTCGTAGTACTCGTTCGCGTCGCCCTTGGTCACGAACCCGCCATGGGGGGCCGGACAGTAGCGGAGGTCAGCGCAGCTGGACACGCCTCTCGGGACGTAGCTCTCGTTGACCCTGGGGAACCAGTTCTCGCCCCCGTCGACCCAGAAGCGCGCGCGGTGGATGATCGGCGTCGCCCCGTTGGTCGGCGACGAGTAGATGATCACGTCGCCAGGACCGCCGAAGGTGTAGTACCCGACGGCCGCACCGTCGCGGGCGGTGACGACTCCGGTGTCGCCGTACGCCGCGGCCGGCGCGAGGCGGTGCTCCTCCATCAGGAAGACGAGGTCGCCGCGGTACATGTTCGGCTCCATGCTCCCGCTCTCGACCGCAACCATCGGCGGCCACACGCCGCTGATGGCGAACAGCAGGAGGCCGACAAGGAGGACGGCGAGCACGCTCCCCGCCATCTCGCGTCCGAACGCGACCGGTCCGTACTCCGTCGTGAGGATCCACCGCGCGGCCGGCACCACACCGTCGCGGGGGTCGGGTGCCCCGTCGCCTCCGGCACCGTCGTCGTTCGGGGACCGCGGCTGTGGGTGCTCGGGCCGGTCCCCATCGGAGGGCATGGGGGCAGCATAGTCGGAGCGACCACGTGAACCTTCTGCTCCACCGTATCCCGGACCCCACCCCGACACGCTTTTGCGCCGCGCCGACGACGGGCGGTGCGTGGCACTGGAGGCCCCGGGGGAGATCGCCAGGCAACTCGCGAGCCGCGGCTACAACGCAGACCGCGAGGCCGTGGCACTCGTCGCGAGCGCACCGGACCCCGACGCGGCCCTCGATGCAGTCCTGGACGCCGTCGACGACGACGCGCTCGTCGTCACGGCCGCGGACGTCGAGACCGCCCTCGAGTGGCGGGGACACGGCGGCGACGGGCCGCCCGGTGACGACGTGACCTCGTCGCCCTCGTCCGCTGCATCACGGTCTCCAGACGAAACGATGGGGGTCGACGACCGCGAGCCCCCCGCAGACGACGGCGGACATCCCGGTGAGCCCCGCGGCGACACCCGCGGCGAGGGTGCGTCGTCCGGACGGGTCACGGAGACCGCCGTCGCGGGGCGCGAATCCGCGGCTGACACCGACCGGGAGGAGCCCAGCACCGACGTCACGCGTGACCCAACCCCCGCCCAGATAGCTGGCGAGGTGACGGGCGAGAGCACCTGCACCGGCGAGTACGGCGACTTCGTCTCCCTGTTCCGGGACCGGTACGAGCGCCTCTCGGCGACGCTCCGCGGTCGTGTCGACCACCGTCCGGTCGACTCCATCGAGGGGTTGCCCGGCGGCACCGACGTCGGGCTGATCGGGCTCGTCAACGACGTCCGCTCGACCTCTGGCGGCCACCGGCTCGTCGAACTCGAGGACACCACCGGGGCGTTTCCGTGTCTCGTCACGACCGACCGCGACGTCGGTGTCGAGGAGCTCGTGGTGGACGAGGTGGTCGCCGTCGAGGGCACCCTCGCCGACGACGGCGGGGTGGTGTTCGTGGACGACCTGCGGTTCCCCGACGTCCCCCGGCGGCACTCGGCAACGACCGCCGATCGCGAGGTGTCGGCGGCGCTGGTCAGCGACGTCCACGTCGGCAGCAACGAGTTCGCGGCCGAGGCGTGGGACCGCTTCGCCCGGTGGCTCCACACCCCTGACGCCGCCGACGTCGAGTACCTGCTGGTGGCCGGGGACATGGTCGAGGGCGTCGGTGTCTACCCCGGTCAGGACGAGGACCTCGCCATCGTCGACATCTACGAGCAGTACGAGGCGTTCGCGGAGCGGCTCAAGGACGTCCCCGGGGATCTCGAGATCGTCATGATTCCCGGGAACCACGACGCCGTCCGGCTCGCGGAGCCCCAGCCGGGATTCCGGGAGGACCTCCGGGACATCATGTCGGCCCACGACGCGCGAATCGTGGGCAACCCCTCGACGGTGACCGTCGAGGGCGTCTCCGTGCTCATGTACCACGGCACCTCACTCGACGAGCTCATCGCGCACCTCCCCGACGCGAGCTACGACGCCCCCGCACGGGCGATGACCCACCTGCTGAAGAAGCGCCACCTCGCGCCCTCCTACGGGGGTCGCACCCAGATCGCGCCGGAGCGGCGCGACTACCTGGTCGTCGACGAGGTGCCGGACGTGCTCCACGGCGGTCACGTCCACACCGTCGGGGTGACGACCTACCACGGGGTCACCGTCGTCAACAGCGGGTGCTGGCAGTCCCAGACGGACTTCCAGCGGCGGAACAACATCGACCCGGACTACGGCTACGCGCCCATCCTCGACCTCTCGACCCTCGAGGTAACCCTCCGGAAGTTCGTCTGACCGACCGCGGTCTACTCCGTCCCGACCTGGAGCCGGTAGCGGCGCGTCGGATCGCCGTCGAAGATGGGGCCCGCACCGGTGTCTTCGAACCCGGCCGTCTCGAGCACCGGACACTCGGGCGCGTCGTCGGGGATGACGATTTCGACCGTCATCCCCTCGGCCCGGGCGAACCTGACCGGTTCCTCGAGGAGTCGCTCGACGGGACCGGTCGCACCCGCCAGCTGCGTGACGTGGACCGTTCCCGGGCTGGCGGAGAACGCGACCACCCCCTCCACGCGAGCGTCACCGCCGTGGCCAGCGGCAGCGTGTCCACCCCGGCCACCCTCGTCGCGAGCCGGGCTACCGTCACCCTCGTCGCGGTCGGAATCGCCCACCCGGTCGTCGCGCTCGGCCACCCGCACCGTGCGGTCACGGAGGAGCTGTCGGGCGGCGTCAACGGGGAGCCCCGTCAGTGCTGCCACCGCGTCGGCGTCGGACTCGACACCGTCTCGCACCTCCATGTCCGCCGACGTGGGGAGCCAGCCGCATAGTTCTGTGCCCGGACGACGGAGCTGGGCCACGTCGGCCGTCCCCCGGCCGACCGCGGACCGCGCTTGCGATGAACACAGTTATGGCCACACCTCGGCAACCGGGGGCCATGAGCCACGCCACGCCGTCGAGCGGGGGAGCCCGATGCGCGTAGTCGCGAAGTTCGGTGGCACGAGCCTGGGTACCGGCGAGCGGGTCAAGCGGGCCGCCGATTCCATCGCGCAGGTGGCGAAGAGCGGGCACCAGATCGCCGTCGTCGCGTCCGCGATGGGCGACGCGACCGACGACCTCCTCGACGACATCGCCTTCGAGACCGACGACGCCGACCGCGCGGAGATCGTCAGCATGGGCGAGCGCACCAGCGTGCGGATGCTCAAGGCCGCGCTGGCCTCCCGGGGCGTCAACGCCATCTTCCTCGAGCCGGGGAGCGATGAGTGGCCCATCGTCACGAACGAGCTCGGCGAGGTCGACGTCGAGGAGACCCGGCGCCGCGCGGCGGCGCTCGCGGAGCGTCTCGACGACGTGGTCCCGGTCGTCACGGGTTTCCTCGCGGAGGACCACGAGGGGAACGTCACCACGCTGGGCCGCGGCGGCTCCGACACGACCGCCGTGATGCTCGGGAAGTACCTCGACGCCGACGAGGTCGTCATCGTCACCGACGTCGAGGGCATCATGACCGGAGACCCCCACGTCGTCGAGGGCGCGCGGAACGTCGGCGAGATCACCGTCGACGAGCTGCGGAACCTCTCGTTCCGCGGTGCGGAGGTCATCGCCCCGTCCGCGCTGTCCTACAAGGACGCCGACCGCGACGTCCGGGTCATCCACTACCAGCACGACGATCTCCTCTCCGGCGGGACCAGGGTCGAGGGCGAGTTCACGAACCTCATCGACCTCCTCGAGCACCCGCTGGCGTGTCTCACCGTCGCGGGCCGGGCCATCCGGAACCAGCCCGGGGTGCTCTCCCGATTGACGACCGCGCTCGGGGAGGGCGAGATCAACGTCGACACGGTGGCCTCGGGCATCGACTCCATCTCCTTCTACGTCGCACAGGACGAGGCCGAGCGCGCCGAGCGCGTGCTCCACCGGGAGGTCATCGACGACGAGGTGCTCTCCAGCGTCACCGTGAGCGACGACCTCGCGGTCGTGCGCGTGCTCGGCGGCGAGTTCCCCGAGCGCCCCGGCGTCGTCTACGAGATCGTCGAGCCGCTCGCCGAGGCCGGCATCAACGTGAAGGACGTCATCACCAGCGCCACCAGCGTCGCCGTGTTCGTCGACTGGGACGACCGCGAGGAGACCCTCGGCATCGTCCAGGACACCTTCGAGGGCGCGTAGCGCCGTCTCCGAATCACCCGCTCCGTCGTCCGCTCACCGACCCTCGCGGAGGCGCTCGGCCGTCCGGGCCGGGAGTTCGGCCTCGCGCACTCCGTCGGCGACGCGGTCGACGTCGTACGCGACGCGGTGCTCGGTGACCGACAGGGTCTCGAGGTCGACGGTGGCGTACGCCGCCCGCGGGTCGCCGTCCCGCGGTTGCCCCACGCTCCCGGGGTTCAACACCACGCCCTCGTCGGTGTGCTCGTGGTGCTGGACGTGGGTGTGGCCGAGCACGAGCACCGACTCCTCGCCGAGCAGGTCGGGGCCGAACTCCTCGGGATAGGTGTACCGGTCGGGGTCGTCGGGGTGGCCGTGGACGACGCGGATTGCACCGTCGGCGGCGTCGAGTGCGGTCGGCCGGTCGGCGAGCCACGCCACCTGATCGTCGTCGAGGCAGGTCCGGGCGTGCGTGACACCCGCCCGCGCCATCGGATTCCCACGGAAGTTCGACCCGCGGACGACGACGCGGTCGTGGTTGCCCATCACGGTCGGGACCGACCGCTTGCGGAGCCACTCGAGACACCGGGCGGGCCAGGGGTTGTAGCCGACGACGTCGCCCGCACAGAGCAGGGCGTCGACGTCGGGCAGGTCGCGCTCGACCGCCGCGAGCGCGGGCCAGTTGCCGTGGAGGTCCGAGAGGACGGCGACGCGCATACCCGGCCTACGGCCCGGAGGCCCTTGAGTGACCGGCGCTCGCGCCCCGCTCCCTCCCGCCGCGGGGCCGCGCCGCCCCGCGAGCGACCGCCTCAGTCCCCGTTCACGACGGCCGTCTCGAAGCCCCCGCCGCCCGGGGCGATCGACACGCCCGCGGCGCACACCGCGTGCTCGTACTCGGCGTCGTAGGCGGCCCGTGCGGCGGTCGCGGCGTCCGTGGTGGGGAGCGAGGCCGGGCCGGGCTCGTCGCGCTCGTAGGTCGCGACCAGCGTCGGCTCGTCGACGGCCTCGACCAACAGGGCGTCGCTGCGCACGATGCCCACGTACGCGGTCCCCCGCGACTCGCCGTCGGCGGACCCCACGCCCGCGGCGCCGCCGTCCTCGCCCGTGGCGCCAGCGTCCTCCTCGCCCGCCCCGTCCCCGGCGCCTGCGGTCACGGTCCCGGCGATGCGGGGCGTGTCGTAGTCGTCCTTCTCGTAGTCGAGCGCGAGGAGGCTCTCCGCGAGGGCGTCGCGAGGCGGGTACCCGAGCGAGAGCTTCTCGGCGACGGGGTCGACGTGGCTGCCGTTGCCGAGCACGGCGGTGTCGCCCGCGGTCCGCACGCAGTTGTAGGAGACGTAGGGGTTGTCCGTCTCCGGGGCGTCCGG
This sequence comes from Halobacteriaceae archaeon, assembly GCA_042217215.1. Taxonomy (GTDB): domain Archaea; phylum Halobacteriota; class Halobacteria; order Halobacteriales; family Halobacteriaceae; genus JBDGTC01. Next base: position 3,320 of record JBDGTC010000070.1, on the reverse strand, counting down.
CGTCGGGGCGACGGTGAGCGTGCCGTCGCGCTCGACGATCTGCCGGTTCGGGAACGAGCGCGAGGAGACGCGGTAGGCCCCGCCGCGGGGGCCGACGACGAGGAAGCGGCCGACGTACATGGGTCGAGGTGGGGTGGTTCGGGGCAAATAGGTGGCGAAAGCGAGGGGCGCGCGAGCGTGTTCCTGCGCGGAGCGCAGGAACCGCGACGCGCGCCCCTCGAGACCGCGGCCGGGAGGCGGCCGGGAGGGCGCCGAGACGGCCGAGGTGGGGTGCGGGTATCGGATAAAGCGAGCCCACGCGACCGCGTCCGGCGCAGGAACCGCGACGCGTCCCTCGAGACCGGGGCACTCGCCGCTGCCCCAGAGGCCACCAAACTTCAATGCCCCGCCCCCCGAACCACGACGGGTGTACGACGAGATCCTCGTGCCCGTCGACGGCAGCGACGCCGCGTCCGTGGCCGTAGCGCACGCAGCCGCGCTCGCGTCGGCCCACGGGGCCCGGCTCCGCCTCCTCTACGTCGCCGACACGGCGCGCGACAGCGTCACGCTCGTCGGGACGGGGGTCACCGACGTCCTCGCCGAGGAGGGCGATCGGCTCCTCGAGAAGACCGCCGCCGAACTGCGCGAGGAGGGCCACGACGTCGCGGTCCAGCTCGAGCAGGGCGACCCGTCGGAGACCATCGTCGCGGCCGCGAGCGGCGCCGGCAGTCACCCCCGCCCCGCCCTGATCGTCATGGGATCGCACGGTCGGAGCGGGCTCGAGCGGCACCTGCTCGGGAGCGTCACGGAGCGGGTGCTCCGCCGGACCGACGTGCCGGTGTACGTGGTGAGCCCGGACTCGTCGCCGCCGGCAGCGGGGTGAGGTCGAGCCGGCGACCGACCGCGTTAGTCCGCGGCGGCCCGCACCGCCCGACTCTTCACTGGGGCACCGCCGACAGCACGCCGCGGTTCCAGATCCGCTGCTCGGGCGGTCCGGCCCACGCGAACGGGTGCTCGTCGACCGGGAGCGGCCAGTCCCAGGTGTCGGTCCGGAGCACGAAGATTCCCGGCTCGTAGCCGATGGGGACGTGGGGGACGTGCTGGTTGTACACCCACGCCAGCTGGTCGCAGATCTCCCGGTAGCGCTGGTCGTTCCGCGTCAGCTGGAGGTCCCCGAGGAGCTGGGCCACCTCGTAGGTCTCGGTGGGCTCCGCGGCGTCCTCTCCCGGGGGCGTCGCCGGCTCGCCGAGCGGCGGCCCCTGCACGTCTCCGGGGAACCCCCAGATGGCGAACGCGGCGGCGGCGTTCGGGTAGAAGGCGTTGGTGAACGCGTTGGTCGGGTTCAGGCCGCCCCAGTACCCGAGCGCGATCTCGTAGTCGCCGTCGCCGAGCTGGCCCCAGAGCTGGCCCTGTGGCACCACGTGGACCTGGATGTCGATGCCCCATCCGGCCATCGCCTCCTGGAACCCCGTCGAGTTGTTCATCTGCCGGCGCTGCCACGGGTAGCAGGGGATCTTGAACGACATCGGAGAGCCCGCGCGCTGGCCGTGCTGGTAGAGCCACTTGCCGTTGGAGTCGCGCTCGAAGCCACCGGCCTTCATCTCCTCCGTCGCGGCGTCTTTCATCGGCTTGTCGATGCCGTAGTCGGTGCAGCCGTCCAGCACGGCGTCGGAGAGGTAGACCGACTCCTGGTTCTCGGTGAACAGCCCGGTGATGGTCTGGTCGACGTTCATGTACCGGGTCTTGTGCTTCGACCGGTCGAGCATGTACGCGAAGGCGCGCCGGAAGTGGACGTTCTTCATGGGCTGCTTGTCCACGTTGAAGCCGTAGGCGCCCGGGCCGTTGGCAATGGGCATCTCGACGGTCGCCGTCTCGAAGGGGACGTCGGCGTCGACGACGGTGATGCCACCGGACGCGCCGTCGGCGCTCCCCGCGAAGGCCAGGTTCCCCGCGACGAACGCGGTCCGGGAGCGCGCCGGCTCGCCGCTCACCACGAAGTCGAGCTTCCGGTAGTTGATCTGGTCGGCCCATCGCGGCGGCGGGTCCTCCCCGTCGCGCAGTTCGCAGTGCCAGCGGGTCTCGCTCGTCCCGGTCACCTTGAACGGGACGTTGATGAAGGGGTTGGGGTTGTACCACTTCTTCTGCTGGAGGTTGATCTGGATGTTCTCCACCTCGCTGCCGCTCGAGGCGTCCTCGAACTTCTGCATCCAGGGCTCGAAGACGTGGCGGTTGTCGAGGGCCTCCTTGTTGAGCGTCTTGCCGAGGATGTAGTCCCGCCGGTAGATGTCCTTGAACCGGACCCGGAAGGAGTACTCCCCGGTCTTCTCGGTGGAGTCGATGAACGGCCACGGCTGGGGCCGGAAGTAGTTCTTGATGCGGTACAGCTGCATCCAGTCGTCGGCCGTGACGTTCGCCGGCGAGTCGTCCTCGAGGTCGGTCTCCGCCCAGTAGTGGTCCTCGAAGAGCGTCGCGTCGAGGACACCGGCCCGGTAGTTCCAGGACTTCATCAGCTCGGGCTGCCACGTCTTGTCCACCGCCGACATCCGGATGAGGTCGAAGCGCGTCATCGCGGCCCCGGGCTTCCAGACGACGTTGCCGTTCTTGGGGTTGTACTGGGCCTCGCCCGGCCCGGGCGGGGCGACGTGGACCTCGAAGGTGCGGTCCAGCACCTCGTCGGACGCCGTCGCGGTCGTCTCCCCGCCGTCCGTCGGGGTCCCCTGGTCGGCAGTCCCGACACTCGTGCCGGCGGTCGTGCTCCCGGACTGGCCGGCCGTCGTCGACGACGGACCCGCCGTGGTTCCGCCCGCCGTCGTCGATCGGGCGCCGCCGTCCCCGTCGCCGCCACACCCCGCGACAGCGCCGACGCCCCCGAGGCCGAGCGCCGCGAGCAGGCGGCGCCGGTCGGTCGCCCCCGCGCCGGGGGCGCGCATGTCGTCCTCTGCCATGGTCTCTGGTAGTCGTCCGCATGGACGATAATAAACGTTCCTCCGGGTGGGGGGGCACTGTTCAGTTACGGCTGACGTACGTCATGCGATTCGACCGCTGAGTAGCTGGCCTGTGTCGGCGGATTTCGGCCTCCACGTGGGTGGGACTTCGGAAGGGGCCGGGTGCTCGACGAAGGACGGCGACGTACGCACCGCAGCGGAGCGAGGAGCGCAACGAGCCGCCCGAGTCGAGCGCCCGGGGGCTTTCGGGGGGCGCTGTATTACTCACAGTATTATCTGAACAGCGCCGTTCACCGATTCGCAAAACTCATATGGCGACGTGGCCTGGTCTCTCCTGCGCACGCAGTCCATTGGGGTAGTGGCCAATCCTGAAGCCTTCTGGGGGCTTCGACCCTG
>JBDGTC010000042.1:0-9355 GCA_042217215.1 Halobacteriaceae archaeon | reverse complement strand
CCGTGTCCGGGGCGTCCACCGACGTCGCGTTCGCCGCGTCGGACGCGGCGGCGCCGTCGGGGCCGACGCCGGCCGTTCCGGCGGGTCCGGCCGCCGCGACGCCATGCGGGCCGACCGACACCGCCGTGATCGGCGAGGACGCCGAGGCCGTCCGGGTCGCGGCGACCGAGGACACCGCCGTCGTCTCCGTGGTGCTGTTGCTCGTCGCCGACGACGTGGCCGAGGCCGCCGCGGGCCCCGCGCCCTGCTGGGCCTCGGCCGTGGCGTGGGAGGTCGTGACCGCGGTCGACCGCGTCCCGTCCGCCGGGCCCGCGGTCGCGGCGTCGCGTCGGCCACGCGGGCTCACCTCGCGCAGGCCCGGTGGGGGCCGCTCACCGCTCCCGCTCGTCGCTCGTCGCGCTGTTCCGTCTCCCGACGTGCCGGCCCCCTCGGCCGGCGCGTCGGCGTCCGTCGCCCGCTCGGCTCGCCTGAGTCCCATCGAGTCGTCCCGTTCGGTCGGGTCGTCCGTCTCGTCCGTCTCGGCCCTCGCGTCCGCCCCGTCCGCCGTGTCCGCCAGATCCGCCACGCCCTCCGGGTCGGTGACCGGTCCTGCCGGACATCGGTCCGGGTGGCTGAAACCTCGGCCGCTCCGCACGCTCCGGGCACACGTTCGTCCCGCGGCCCCTCGCCACCGGCCGTCCCGGCAGACCGAACCGCTTACCGCCCGGGCCCGCCACCACCCGGCGATGACGGCACCGGTCGTCGCCGAGGACGTGGCGAAGTCGTACGGCGACGTCGACGCACTCGACGGTGTGAGCCTCGCGGCCGACGCGGGCGAGGTGCTCGCGCTCGTCGGGCCGAACGGGGCGGGGAAGACCACGCTCGTGCGGTGTCTCACCGGGACGCTCGCGCCCGACGCCGGCGAGGTGACGCTACTGGGCGAGTCCCCACGCGAGGCCGACCGGGAGCGCGTCGGTCTCCTCCCGCAGTCCTTCGCGCCCGCCGGGCGGCTCACCGCGCGCGAACTCGTCGCCTACTACGCCGGCCTGTACGAGACGGCGCGGGACCCCGGCGCGGTGCTGCGGGAGGTGGGCATCGCGGAGGCGGCCGCGGACACGTGGTACGAGAACCTCTCCGGTGGCCAGAAGCGCCGGGCCTGCGTCGCGGCGACGGTCGTGAACGACCCCGACGTGCTCTTCCTCGACGAGCCCACGACGGGTATCGACCCCGAGGGCCGGCGCGCGGTGTGGGCCGTGCTGGAGACGCTCGTCGGCGCGGGCACGACGCTGGTGCTCACGACCCACGACATGACCGAGGCCGCGCGGCTCGCGGACCGCGTCGCGGTGCTCGCCGACGGCCGCCTCGTCGCGGTGGACGCGCCGGACGCGCTCGTCGCGGCCCACGGCGGTGACAGCGAACTGCGGGTGACGACCGCCGGCTCCGTCGACGCCTCGGTACTGGACCGCCCGGCGACGGTACGCGACGGCGCGCTCGTGGTCCCCTGCGGTCCGGACGAGGTGGCCGCGGTCGTGCGTGACCTCGATCGGGCAGGGGTGAGCTTCGAGGCCATCGAGTGGCACGAGCCCACCCTGGAGGACGTGTACGTCGAACTCGCCGGCGGAACGGAGGCGGGCGGGACGGCGCGCCGGGACACCTCCGCGGGCCGGGAGGGGTCGCGGTGAGCGCCCCCGCCCGCGTCCGCGCGGAGGCCGTCGCCGCGGCGCGCACGTTTGCGCGCCGGCGCACGGCTGTCTTCTTCACCTTCTTCTTCCCGCTGCTCATCATCCTCATCTTCGGCGCGATGGTGCGGGCGGCCCCGGACGCCGGCGGGATGTTCGGCGAGCCCCCGGCGTACTACCTCCCGGGTTACCTCGCGACGGTGGTGGTGTTCACGCCGCTGTCGCGCATCGGGGCGACGGTGACGCGCCACCGCGAGGACCGCCGCTTCGAGAAACTCGCGACGACGCCCCTCTCCCGCGGCGAGTGGCTGCTCGCGCACGCGCTCGTGACCGCCGCCATCGTGACGGTGGCGAGCGCGCTCATCCTCGTGCTCGTCGTCGCGCTCACCGGCGCGGTGCTCCACCCGTCGCCGTGGCTCCTCGCGTACGTGCTCGCCGGCGTCGGGCTGTTCGTCGGCCTCGGCGCGCTGATGGGCCGGGTGGCGCAGACCCAGGACGGCGTGATCGCGGCGTCGAACACCGTCGCCTTCCCGCTGCTCTTCCTCTCGGAGACGTTCATCCCGCCCGCCCTGCTCCCGGGGTGGTTCCGGCCGCTGATGGGGCTCTCGCCGCTGACGTACTTCGCGCGCGGCGTGCGGGCCGTCGGGACCGACCTCGCGGGCGGCGGTCACCTGCCGAACCTCGCGCTCCTCGTCGCGCTCGCGGTCGTCCTGCTCGTCGCCGGCGCGCTGGCGCTCCCCGTGACGGAGTAGCGGACCGGTTGTGCCCGGGACCGTCGTCAGTCCCGCCGGGGCGCCGGCGCCGCGAGGACGACCGCGGCCGCGGTGCCGGCCTCCCACGCGTAGACGTGGTTGAGCAGGACGTACGTGAGCACGCCGAGCGCGAGGCTGGTCGACCACGCGAGCACGGCCCACCGGCCGACCCGCGGGTGCGCGGAGTCGCGGAGCTCCGCCTGCGAGCGCGAGAGGCCGAGGACGACGGCGTGGATCACGAGCGGGACGGCCGCCGCCGAGAGCACGATGTGCACCGCGAGCATGAGGAGGTACGCGGGATAGATCACGCCCTCGTAGGCCGCGAGGAACATCCCGGACTCGATGACGATGTGCTTCTCGAAGCCGCCGCCGAGCTTGGTGAGGTAGAGCGCGAGGAAGACGAGCACCAGGCCAAAAGCCGTGAGCATCGCCGCGCGGTGGCGGCGGATCTCCCCCCGGCGCACGAACCGCACGCCGAGGAGCATCGCCGCGAGCGCCGTGAGGTTCACGACGGCGATGAGGTCCCCGAGGAGCACGACCGTCTCGTCGGCGAGCGTGCCGGTGCGGAGCGGTCCCCAGAGCACGCCGACCACGAGGGCGTACCCGATCGCGCTCGCGACCGCCGTGACCGCGCGGGGCCGCGACCGCGCGACAGACCGGAGCGCGTCGGCGACGCCACCACCCTCGGACCCCCGGCTCTCCGTCATGGCTCTGGCCTCGGCCGGTGTCGGTAACGACCTTTCGGTCGGCCGCCCCGCCACGGGCCGGGCCGCGGCGCCAGAGTCAAACCGGTGCCCGGCCAACGGGCGGGCATGAACGCGGAACCGTCCGGCGCCGACCCGGCGGGGCCCGACCTGTCGGGTGCCGACCCGCCGGACCACGTGACCCGCGCCGCCGACGGTGGCACGGCCGAGGATTCGGCCCGCACCCGGAGGACGGCGGACGGCCACGACGCCGGCCGTCCGCTGCGCGTGCTGGTGGCGAAGGTCGGCCTCGACGGCCACGACCGCGGCGCGCACGTCGTCTCTCGCGCGCTGCGGGACGCGGGCTTCGAGGTCATCTACACCGGGCTCCACCGCTCGCCGGACGAAATCGTCCGCGCCGCGGTTCAGGAGGACGTCGACGTCGTGGGCATCTCCATCCTCTCGGGCGCCCACGACACGCTCGTCCCCCGCGTCCTCGACGGCCTCGCCGACCACGGCGCGCTCGCGGACACGCTGGTCGTCGTCGGGGGCATCGTGCCCGATGGCGACCGCGAGGCCCTGCGCGAGGCGGGCGTGAGCGAGGTGTTCGGGCCCGGGACGGCGACCGGCGACATCGTGGACTACGTGCGCGAGCACGCCCCGGAGCGGTGAGGATGGGGGCTGAGGACGGCTCCGGGGAGCGCGGGGCGCCGGGCGACGCGGCGGACGACCGCCCGGCCGCACTCGTCCCCGAAGACCCCGACGTCGCCGCGACGGTCGACGACCTCGTGGCGGGGGTGCTCGCGGGCGAGGACCGCGCGCTGGCGCGGGCCATCTCGCGCATCGAGGACCGCGCGCCCGGCTACCGCGCGCTGGCGGGCCGGCTCCACCGCGCTGCGTCGGGGGCCCCGGTCCTCGGTGTCACCGGGGCGCCCGGGTCGGGGAAGTCGACGCTCGTGGAGTCCCTCGCTCGCTCCTGGGCGGCCGACGGCGAGACCGTCGGCGTGGTGGCCGTCGACCCGTCGTCGCCGTACTCCGGGGGCGCCGTCCTCGGCGACCGGGTCCGGATGCTCGACCTCGAGGACGTGTTCGTCCGGTCGATGGGCGCGCGCGGCGCGCTCGGCGGCCTCGCGGCGGCGACCGCCGACGCGGTCACCGCGATGGACGCCGCCGGCGTCGACCGGATCGTCGTGGAGACCGTCGGCGCCGGGCAGAACGAGGTCGACGTCGTGCGCACCGCCGACACCGTCGCCGTGCTCGTGCCGCCGGACAGCGGCGACGAGGTCCAGTTGCTCAAGGCGGGTCTCCTCGAGGTCGGGGACCTCTTCGTCGTGAACAAGGCCGACCTCCCCGGCGCCGACCGCACCGTCGCGGACCTCGAGACCATGCTCGCCGAGCGGGCCCACGCCGGCGACGCCGTCGGGTCGTCGACGCCGGACGACGTCTGGGAGCCCCGCGTGCTCGAGACGGTCGCGACCGCCGACGAGGGCGTCACGGCCCTCCGGGACGCGGTCGAGGCCCACCTCGCGCACCTCGAGGCGTCCGGTGCCCGCGCCCGCCGGCGCCGGGACCGACACGCGGCGACCGTCCGGGACCTGCTCCGCGCCGACGCGGGTCGGCGTATCGAGGAGTCCCTCCTCGGGGCCGACGGGGTCGAGACCGTCGCAGAGCGCGTGGCCGCCGGCGAGATGGATCCCTACGCCGCCGTCGACGCGCTGCTCGCGCCACTCGAGGACTGCCTCGGTGAGGTCGACACCGGCGAGCTACCTGACCTCGAAGGCGAGTGAGCGCCGGTCGTCGGCGAGCCTCGCGACCGTCGGTGCGACCGTGGCGCCGCGCTCGACGCCGTCGCCCGGGACCGCCGGGTCGCCAGCCCCCGCGTCCCCACCGGCTCCGGCGTGGGCCTCCGCGCCGTCCGGCGGCGCCCCGGGCACGACGCCCGTGAGCCGAACGGGCCCGAAGTCGGCGATCGCCGAGACGTAGGGCGCGGCGTCGGCGAACGCGGTCGTCGGGACGCGCACGACCGTCCGCGCGACGACGGTCCCGGTCGCCGGGATCGGGCGCACCGAGAGGTCGCCCCCGCAGTGGGGGCACCGCGTCCGCGGCGGGAGCGTGCCGTGACCCGCGTCGCAGGCGAGGTAGTAGGCCTCGCCGGCGGCCACCGCGTCGAGGTAGCCGTCGTGGCCGGCGAGGCGGCGGTCGTCTGCGTCGTCGCCCGGGGTGGCGGGCGCGTCGCCGGGTCCGCTCGCGTCGCCGCCGTCGCCCGTCACGCCACCACCTCCAGGACGTGGACGACGGCGCTCGCGACCGACCCGCCCGCGTTGTGCGCGAGGCCGACCCGCGCCCCGCCGGCCCCGGCGCCCGCGTCGCGCACGCCGGTGAGAACCTTCACGAGGTCGACGAGTTGTCCCGCGCCGGTCGCGCCCACGGGATGGCCCTTCGCCTTCAGCCCGCCGGAGAGGTTCGTCGGAATCCGGCCACCGCGGGCGGTCTCGCCCCGGCGCGCGGCGCCCGCGGCCTCGCCCGGCTCGTAGAACCCGAGCGCCTCGAGGGCGAGCGCCTCCGCGACGGTGAAGCAGTCGTGGACCTCGGCGACGTCGACGTCGTCCGGGCCGACGCCGGCCTCCTCGAAGGCGTCCCGCGCGGCCGCGGCGGTCGCCGGCGTCTCGGTGAGCGACGCGCGGTCCTGGAGCGCGAGGGTGTCCCCGCCCTGCCCGGAGCCGGTGATCGCGACGGGGGCGTCGAGACCGCGCTCGTCGACCGCCGCGTCGCTCGCGAGCACGAGCGCGGCGGCGCCGTCGGAGAAGGGACACGCGTCGTACAGCCCGAGGGGGTCGGCGATCATCGGGGCGTCGAGGGCCTCCTCGACGGTGATCTCGCGCTGGAACTGCGCGTAGGGGTTGTCGGCGCCGTGGCGGTGGTTCTTCACCGCGACGTGGGCGAGGTCGCGGCGGTCGGCGTCGAAGCGGTCGAAGTAGGCGTCGGCCATGAGCGCGTACGCGCCGGGGAACGTGAGGCCGGCGCTGACCTCGTGGCGGTCGTCGGCCGCGGCCGCGAGCCCCGCCGTCGCCGCCGGGGTGTCGAGGTGGGTCATGCGCTCCACGCCGCCGACGAGCGCGACGTCGACCGCGCCACAGCGGACGTCCTGCACCGCCGCGCGGGCCGCCACGCCCGCGGAGGCACACGCGTCCTCGTAGCGCGTCGCGGGCGCCGTGGTCCCGACGGCCTCCGCCGCGAGGGGCGCCATGTGGCCCTGGGACTCCGCGACCGCGCCCATGTAGTTCCCGAGGTAGACCGCGTCGACGTCGCCCGGCGCGAGGCCGGCGTCGTCGACCGCCGCGCCGCCCGCCTCGCCGAAGAGCGCGCGCGAGGGGGTGTCCGGGTGCCGCCCGAAGGGCGTGAGCCCGGTCCCCGCGACCCGCACCTGGTGCATGCCCACGGCTGCGCGGGGGACGCTGATAAGTCGCCCGGGCGGGGCGCGCCGGCGGACGCGGCGCTGGCGGACGTGGCGCTGGCGGACGCGCCGTCGTCGGTGCGGCGGCGCTCAGAACCCCGCGGCGTGGCCGTCCTTCCGCGGGTCCGAACCGCCGATCAGGCGCTCGCCGTCGGTGTACACCACCTGCCCGCCGCCGAAGAAGTGCTCGTCGCCGTCGACGACGCGGTGGCCGCGGGAGCGGAGCGCGGTGAGGACGCCCTCGGACACGCGGTCGGTCTCGACGGCGACGCGGCGCCCCTCGAGCCACCGGAACCGCGGCGCGTCGAGGGCGGCCTGCGGGTTCGCGCCGTCGGCCAGCGCCGCGAGGACCTGGAGGTGGCCCTGTGGCTGCATCGACCCGCCCATGACGCCCCACGCGGCGCGGAGCGCACCGGAGTCGGCGTCCCGGAGGAGCGCGGGGATGATGGTGTGGTACGGGCGCTTGCCCGGTTCGAGCGCGTTGGCGTGGTCGGCGTCGAGGCTGAAGGAGTGCCCGCGGTTCTGAATCGCCGCGCCGCCCGCGACGAGGCCGCTCCCGAAGGGCATGTAGACGCTGTTGATGAGCGAGACGGCGTTGCCGTCGCCGTCGACGACCGCGAGGTAGGCGGTGTCCTCGCCCGCCGGGCCCGCGCCGCCGGCCCACTCCCCCGCCGCGGCGCCGTACTCGGCCGCGCGGTGGCCGACCTCTGCCGCCCGTTCGGCGCCGTACGCCGGGTCACACATCGCCGCGGTCGGCACCGCGTAGCGGTCCGGGTCGGTGACGTGGGCGTACCCGTCCGCGAACGCCAGCTTCACCGCCTCGATCAGGTGGTGGAGGCGGTCCGGGTCGGTGGGGTCGGCCGGGAGGTCGAACTGGCGGGCGACGTTGAGCGCCGCGAGCGCCACGACGCCCTGACCGTTGGGCGGGTGCTCGAGCACCTCGTACCCGCCGAACGTCGTCGAGACGGGCTCGGTCCACTCACCCTCGTGGGCGCGGAGGTCCTCGACGGCGAGCGTCCCGCCGTGCCGGCGCACCACCTCGACGAGCTCGGCCCCGAGCGGGCCGTCGTAGAGGTACCCGGGCCCGGTCTCGGCGATACCGGCCAGCGTGTCCGCGAGCGCGGGGTTCGCGAACGTCTCGCCGGGGCCCGGCGCCCGCCCGTCGGGGAGGTACACCGACCGGCTCTCCGGGAAGCGCGCGAGCCGCGGGGCGGCGTCCGCCCACCAGTCGGCGACGTGGGGCGGGACGGGGACCCCCTCGCGCGCGTACCGGACCGCCGGCGCCAACAGGTCGTCGAGCCCCCGCGTCCCGTACCGCTCCAGCAGCGCGGCCCAGGCGTCGAGTGCGCCGGGCACCGTGACGGGCAGGCCCCCCGACTGCGGCATCACCGGCTGTCCGTCCGCCGCCGCCGGCGTGCGCTCCTGGTACTCGGCGAGGTCGGCGGCCGCGGGCGCGCCGCCGCTGCCGTTGTACCCCGCGTACTCGCCGTCGAACGCGGAGAGGACGAAGCAGTCGCCCCCGATGCCCGTCATCCCGGGCTCGACGACGTTCAGCACGGCCGCGGTCGCCACGGCGGCGTCGGCCGCGTTCCCGCCGTCCTCGAGCACGCGGAGCCCCGTCCGCGCCGCGAGCGGGTGGCTGGTCGCGACCATCCCCCGCCGGGCCATGACGGGCGAGCGCCGGGAGTCGACGGCCATCGGGTACGAGAAGTCGGCGGCGTCCATGGGAAGGGGTCGCACGCTGGCCACTTGAACGTGGGCGCCAGTCGGGAGACGAGGGCCGAGCGGGGCGGTGACCCGACCGGAGAGCAGCCAGAGACCGCCACACGGTCAGCCACGAGTTTCCGCCGCCACGAGGCCACGAGTTCCTGCCGGTCGCGAGGCCACGAGTTTCCGCCGGCGTCGCCTGCAACGAGGCGGCCGCGCCAGCGGCCGCCCCTGGTGGACATTAAAAGGGCGAGGCGAGCGGCGTGGCGCGCTCCGCGCGCCCGCCGCTCGCCGAGGGCTGTTATGGGAAGAGGCCGGCTTCCTCGTGCGCCTGCTGGATCCGCTCCAGGGCGACCACGTACGCCGCGGTGCGGAGGTTGGCCACGTCGTTCGCCTCGTAGGCGTCGGTGAGGGCGTCGAAGGCGTCGGTGATGACGGCCTCGAGCTCCTCGTTCACGCGCTCCTCGGTCCACGAGAAGCGCTGGCGGTTCTGGACCCACTCGAAGTACGAGACGGTGACGCCGCCGGCGTTCGCGAGGATGTCGGGGATCACGTAGCAGTCACGCTCGGCGAGCACGTCGTCGGCGTCGGGCGTGAGCGGGCCGTTCGCGGCCTCGACGATCACGTCGGCCTGCACCTCGTGGGCGAGCTCCTCGTCGACGGCGTTCTCGAGGGCGGCCGGGACGAGCACGTCGACGTCGAGGGTGAGCAGCTCCTCGTTCGTGAGCGCCTCGGTGCCCGGGTAGTCCGAGACCTGCCCGGTCTCGGCCTTGTGGTCGCGCACGTCCCGGGCGTCGAGCCCGGTGGGGTCGTAGATGCCGCCACTGGAGTCGGAGACGGCGACGACCGTCGCGCCGAGGTCCTGCAGGAGGTACGCGCCGATGGAGCCGGCGTTGCCGTACCCCTGCACGGCGACCGTGGCGCCCTCGAGGTCGCGGTCGAGGTAGTCGAAGAGCTCGCGGGCGGTGAGCGCGACGGAGCGACCGGTGGCCTCGACGCGGCCCTCCGAGCCGCCGCTGTCGAGGGCCTTCCCGGTGATGACGCCGGGCTCGGTGGTGTTCTCGAGGGTCTCGTAGGTGTCCTTGATCCAGTTCATCTCCC
>JBDGTC010000096.1:0-9375 GCA_042217215.1 Halobacteriaceae archaeon | reverse complement strand
TCATCTTCATCGACGAGATCGACGCCATCGCGGCCAAGCGCACGGACTCGAAGACCTCCGGCGACGCCGAGGTCCAGCGCACGATGATGCAGCTCCTCTCGGAGATGGACGGCTTCGAGGACCGCGGCGAGGTGCGCATCATCGCCGCGACCAACCGCTTCGACATGCTCGACCGCGCCATCCTCCGCCCGGGGCGCTTCGACCGTCTCATCGAGGTCCCGACGCCGGAGGCGGAGGGCCGCGAGAAGATCTTCCGCATCCACACGCGGGACATGAACGTCGCCGACGACGTCGACTACGGGCAGCTCGCCGCCACGACGGAGGGCTTCTCCGGCGCCGACATCCGCGCCGCCTGCACCGAGGCGGGGATGTTCACCATCCGCGACGACCGCACCGAGATCGCGATGGCCGACTTCGTGCAGGCGACCGCGAAGATCGAGGCCGAGGACGCGGACGGCGAGGCGAGCGCGCAGCGCAAGACCTTCGCCTGAACGCCATCCCTCGAGTCCCGCCAGAATACCTCTTCTCGAGCGTCGCCCGAGAATGCCATCCCCGCGAGTCGGGTCCTTCGCGCCACGGCCCCGCCTGGCCCGTACGACGCCCGAAGGACGCCCAGGCTGTCGGGCAGCGTCCGGCGAGTCACGCGGCCGCACGTGGGCTCAGATGATGTCGCCGACCCGCCGCGGCTCGCCGGAGCGGCTCGGGTCGCCCTCGACGAGCCCCAGCACCTCGTGGTCGGTCGCGGCCTCGTACTCCTTCTGCAGGGCCTCCTCCACGAGGTCGCGGTCGAGGCGGAACTCGTGGTCCTCGTAGACGACGTCGACGCCCTGCTCGTCGAACGACAGCGCGGTCATTACCGGAACGGAGGCGGCGACCGTACTAAAGGGACTCGTCACCGTACCGTCCGCGTCCGTCCTCGCGGCGGTCCCGTCCCGCGTCCCCGGGGTCGGCGGAATCGGCAGACGGGCGTCAGACGCCAGCGCGGATTTTAAGCCCGCGTACCGCGAGGTCTCGGGTGTGTTCGGCACCGACCCCCTCGACCGACTGGCGCTGCCCGACGGCACCACCGTGGAGGAGCACGACCTCGTCACGGACGGGGACGTGCTCGTCGGCGGGCAGTCCACGGTGGAGCTCGGGGTCCGGGGTCGCAACGTCCTCGCCGGCGAGCGCGTGCGCTTCGGCGGCCACATCGAGGCCGAGGCCGACTGCCGGCTCGACATGTGGTGTGACGTGGCCGCGGACGTCCTCGTCGGCGAGGACGCGTACATCGGCGAGCGCGTCCACGTCGGCGGGCAGCTCGTCGTCGCGGGCGACCTCGACATCGGCGACGAGGTCGACGTCGAGGAGGGCTTCGACGCCAACGGCTGGATCGTCATCCGCAACCCGATGCCCACCATCGTCTTCCTCTTCGTTTACCTCTCGCAACTGCTCCGGCTGGGCGAGGAGGAGGCCGCGACCGACCTCGTCGAGGAGCTGACCGCCGCGGAGGAGGGCGGCCCCGACCCCGTCGTCGTCCCGCGGGGTGCCCGGGTGAGCGACGACGCGTGGCGCGTCTCGACGCCGGCGGAGATCGGGGACGACTGCCGCGTCCACGGCAACATCCGCGCCACAGAGATCACCGTCGGCGAGCGGTGCAACGTCTTCGGCTCGCTCCGCGCCCAGGGCGACATCACCGTCGGGCCGGGGACGACGGTCCACGGCGACGTGACCACGCAGCGCGGTGACGTGCGCGTGCACGGCGACGCGACCGTCCTCGGCGACCTCGCGGGCGACGACGTCGACCTCGCGCCGGAGGCCAACGTCGACGGCGCCATTCGCGCCCGGGGCGAGACGCGGCTGGGCGCGCGGGCGGTGCGCAGCCCGGAGTGACGGGCCGGGTCGCGGGCCGGTCGCCGGTTCCGGTCGACGGGACCGCGTCCGGCCTGCCTGCGACTGCGCAGGGCCATGGGAAACCGTTAACCGCCCGCCCGGGACACAGCACACCATGGGAACTCGCTGGCAGTGCACGCAGTGCAGCACCAACACGCACACGGGGCTGATCAAGTCGGTGTTCGGCGGCGGGCCGGACGCCTGTGAGTCCTGCGGGAACGAGGAGTTCGAGGAGATCCAGACCACCGGCGTCATCCACAACTCCATCAACGACCTCATCGGCTACTACAAGCGGTTCGCGCCCTGGGCGTGACGCCGACGGTGGACGCGACGCCGCGGGAACCGAAAGCGTGTTCGGCCCCTGCCGAGTAGCGACGCCATGCTCTCGCTGGCGCTCGCCGGCAAGCCGAACGCCGGCAAGTCCACGTTCTACGCCGCCGCGACGATGGCCGAGGTCGACGTCGCGGGCTACCCCTTCACCACCATCGACCCCAACCGCGGCGTCACCCACGTCCGCACCCGGTGTCCCTGCCTCGACCGCGCGGAGCGCTGCGGCCACGAGCACTGCCACGACGGCAAGCGCTACGTCCCCGTCGAGTTGCTCGACGTCGCGGGCCTCGTGCCAGGCGCCCACGAGGGCCGGGGACTGGGCAACCAGTTCCTCGACGAACTGACCAACGCCGACGCCATCCTCAACGTCGTCGACGCCGCCGGCGCCACGGACGCGGCGGGCGAACCGGTCGGCGTCGGCACCCACGACCCCCTCGAGGACGTCGACTTCGTCGAGTCCGAACTCGACCAGTGGCTCGCGGGCATCGTCGACGACAACTGGGAGACCGTCGAGCGCCAGTCCCGCTCGCCGGACTTCGACCTCGAGGCGGCCATCCTGGAGCTGTTCAGCGGCTTCGGGGCCACCGCCCCAGAGGTCACGGCCTGCCTCCGCGAGGTCGAGTACCCCGAGGACCCCATCCAGTGGACCGACGAGGACCGCGCCGCCCTCGCCACGGCGGTCAGGCGACGAACCAAACCCCTCCAGGTCGTCGCGAACAAGGTCGACGAGGCGCCCGACGAGTTCGTGGAGCGGCTCACCGACGCCGGCGCCATCCCCGCGACCGCGCAGGGCGAACTCGCGCTCCGCCGCGGCGTCGAGCGCGGCGTCGTCGACTACGACCCGGGCGACGAGACCTTCGCGGTCGTCGGCGACGTGGGCGCGGACCAGGCCGCGCTCCTCGACGCCCTCGAGGGGACGATGGCCGAGTACGGCGGGACCGGCGTCCAGCGCGCCCTCGACGAGGCCGTCTACGGCCTGCTCGAGCACATCACGGTCTACCCGGTGCAGGACGCCGGCGCGTGGACGGACGCGAAGGGGAACGTGCTCCCCGACGCCGTGTTGCTCCCCCGCGGCTCGACACCGGTGGACCTCGCGTATGCGGTCCACACCGACATCGGCGAGGGGTACCTCCACGCCGTCGACGCCCGCGCCGACCGCCAGATCGGCGAGGACGCCACGCTCGAGGAGGGCGACGTCGTGAAGATCGTCTCCACGGCGAACTGACTTCCCCGGCTACTCGAAGGCGATTTCGTCCCGCGTCGTTGTCTCGCCGAACAGCCAGTCGGCGTGCTCGACCGCGTAGTCGCGGTGCTCCTCGGTGATGTACCCCAGCGCGTCCTCCACCACGACCGGGCGGTAGTCGCGCAGGCCCGCCGACGCCGCGGTGTGGAGGACGCAGACGTTCGCGAGCGTGCCACAGACGAGGAGGTCGTCGATGCCGTGGGTGTCGAGGAACCCGTCGAGGTCGGTGCGGTGGAAGGCGTCGTAGGTGTGCTTCACGACGACGTGGTCGCCCGGGCCGACGGCCAGTTCGTCGACGAGCGCGGCGTCCCAGGTGCCCTCCACGACGTGCTCGCCCCAGCGCTCGAACTCGTCGTAGTAGTGCGCGTCCTCGAACTGCTCGGGCGGGTGGACGTCGCGGGTGTACACCACCTGAACGTCGTGCTCCCGGGCGCGGGTCACGAGTTCCGAGACGGGCTCGACCGCGGCCTCGCTCGGCGGCGCGTGGAGGCTGCCCTCGGGGTGGCAGAAGCCGTTCTGCATGTCCACCACGACCAGCGCCGTGGTCTCGGGGTCGAAGGCCATGTCCGGTGGTTGGGGCGACCGGTCAAAGTGCGTTGTGCCGCGCGGGCGGCCGGTCGGGCGGTCGCCGCGGCGCCCCTCTGCCCGACCAGTGGCCGCGGCTTTTTGTACGCCGGCCCCCACCCTCGTGTGCATGCGACGTCCCCGCCGCAGCGTCCTCCTGTTCGTCACAGCCGTCGCGCTCGCGGCGTCCACCGTGGCCGCCGGCCCGGCGCCGTCCGCGGCGCGCGCCGGCGGCGGCGACGCCCTCGACGGAGCGGACGGCGGCGACGCCATCGACCCCAGGGACGCCGTCGACACCACCGACGGCCTCGACGCCGGCCAGGGGGCGCGCCCCGACCCCGCCGCCGACCGCCTCGGGTGGGAGGCCGGGCGCTGGCACGACGACCCACTCGACGTCACCGTCGCCGACGGCCTCACCGGCACCGAACTCGACGCGGTGGTCGCGCGCTCGATGGCCAGGGTCGAGGCGGTCCGCCGCCTCGAGTTCCGGGAGACGCCGCCAGTCTCGGTGCTCGACCGGGAGACGTACCGCGAGCGGGTCGCGAACCGGTCGCCCCCGTCGGCGGCCGCCCGGCTCCACCAGAACGTCAAGCTCGAGGCGCTGTTCTTCGTCGGCGAGGACACCGACGCCGTCGCCACGCTCCGGGCCGACGCCGCGACGACCACGCTCGGCTACTACGACCCCGCCACGGAGCGCATCGTCGTCGTGACCGACGGCGGGAACGCCCCGGTCCTCTCGGAGCGCACCCTCGCCCAGGAGCTGTTCCACGCGCTCCAGGACCAGGTGTTCGGGGCCTTCGACCGACCGTGGTACCCGGGCAACACCACGGAGGCGCACCTCGCCGCCGACGGCGTAATCGAGGGCGACGGCAACTTCGTCGAGTACCTGTACGGCGAGCGCTGCGGATCGGACTGGAACTGCCTCGGGGTGGCCGGCGGTGGCGATTCGGCACCACCGCCACACTACGGCTGGTCGGTGCTCCAGTACGCGCCGTACAGCGACGGCGCGGCGTTCGTGGCGGCCCGCCACGACGCCGGCGGCTGGCCGGCGGTGAACGCCCTCTACGACGCCCCCACCGCCTCCACGGAGCAGTACATCCACCCGGAGGCGTACCCCGACGACGCCCCGGAGCGGGTCGCCGTCCCCGAGCACGCGACCCGCGGGTGGCACGTCCTCGACGTCCCCGGCCCCACCGATTACGCCACGCTCGGCGAGGCCGGGGTGTTCGCGATGCTCTGGTACCCGAGTCACGTGAGCACGGTGGCCGGTGACGGCGCCGTCGTCGTCCCGTACGACATCTTCGGCGAGGCGCCCCCGGACGCCATCGACTACCGGCACCCGGCCTCGACCGGCTGGGACGGCGACCGGCTCGTCCCCTACGTGAACGCCTCCCCCGGGTCGACGAACGAGACGGCCTACGTCTGGCGCCTGGCCTGGGACACCCCAGCCGACGCCCGCGAGTTCGCCGACGCCTACCGGCAGGTCCTCGCGTTCAACGGCGCCGAGCCGGTGCCGGTGGCGGGGCAGGCCGCCGGCGAGACCACCTACCGGCTCGACGACTCGCGCGGCTTCGCCGACGCGGTCCACGTGGCGGTCGACGGCGACCGGGTCACCGTCACGAACGCGCCGACCCTCGCCGCGCTGTCGGCGGTCCGACCGGGCGTCGACGTGCGACCCGTGGCGACCACGTCGGCCGGCGGTGGGCCCGTCGGCGGCCCGGCCGGCCTCGCCGCGGCCGTCGGGTTCCTGGTCGCGGTCGCGCTCCTCGCTGCAGCCGGGCGCACGGGGGGTGACCGCCGGTGACCGCGGCGGAGCGGACCGCGGTGGACCGTCGGCGCGTCGTCGTCGCGGTGCTCGCCGCGCTCGCGCTCGCGCTCGCCGGCTGCGCGGCGCCGACCCCCGACGACCTCTCCACCCGGAACGCGCCCCCGGACCCCGCCCGCGACGTCCTGGGCTGGGAGGGCGGGTACTGGCACAACGAGACGCTCGCGCTCGACGTCGCCGACGGCCTCAACGAGACCGAGCGCGACGCCGTCGTCACGCGGGCGATGGCGCGCGTCGAGGCAATCCGGCGGATGGAGTTCGACCGCGACGTGCCCGTCACGGTCGAGAGCCGCGCGGCCTTCCGCGAGCGAATCCAGGGCGGGACGTCGACCGGTGGCCCCTCGCCCGCGCGAATCCAGACCGACGTCTCCCTCGAGGCGCTCTTCCTCGTCGGCGAGTCGGCCAGCGGCGCGGCCGAGGAGTCGGCCACGACCGCCCAGACCGTCGTCGGCTACTACCTCCCGGGCGAGGACCGCATCGTCCTCGTCTCCGAGCGCGCCGCGCCCGACGTCCGGGAGAGCGTGCTCGCCCACGAACTGGTCCACGCCCTGCAGTTCCGCACCTTCGAGATGGGCTACAACGCCTCGACGCGCGAGGCCCGCAACGCCCGCAACGCCGTCGTCGAGGGCGAGGCCCGCTACGTCGACTACCTGTATCGCCAGCGCTGTGGCCGGTCGTGGACCTGCGTCGTGCCCCCCGAGCGGTCGGCGACCCCCGGGAACGGGGGAGACGGCGGTCCCCACCCCGGCATCGCCATCCTGAACTACTTCCCGTACAGCGACGGTCCCGCCTTCGTCCGGGCCCAGCGCGAGCAGGGCGGGTGGGCGGCCGTCCGGGCGCTCCACGGCGCACTGCCGGCGTCCACCGAGCAGGTGATCACGCCGCGACTCTACGGGGTCGACGAGCCGACGGCGGTGCGCGTCCCCGACCGCTCGAGCGCCGCCTGGGACCGACTCGGCACCGACGGCCCCGGTGTCTCGCTGGGGATGCCGGGCATCACCGCCATGCTCGCGTACACCGCCTACGACGACCACAACGCCTCGTCGGTGCTCGCGCCGACCGCCATCTTCGAGGCGCCCGAGCGCGCCGCGCTCGACCCCCTGAACTACAACAGCAGCTACGCAGCCGGCTGGGACGGCGACCGCCTGCGGGTCTACCGCGACGGCGAACGCCGCGGCTACGTGTGGCGACTCGCGTGGGACTCGCCCGCGGAGGCCCGGGAGTTCGCGCGCGGCTACCGCCGCGTCCTCGCCCACTGGGGCGGCCGTCGCGTGGCCGGGGACACGTGGGTCCTCGATCGCGGTCGCTTCGCCGACGCGTTCCGGCTCACGGTGCGCGGGGAGACGGTCACCGTGGTGAACGCACCGACCCGGGGGGCGCTCGCCGGGGTCCACGCGGAGGCCGGCTGATCCGAACGCCACAGGCGAGTCACTTTTCCCCGCGCTCGGTGTGGGTCCGCCAATGACGGGGTTCGACATCGTCTCCCCCGCGGCCATCGCTGAGGGGCGGGCGACCGACGAGTACTTCGACCGGACCGAGGAGACCCTCGACCACGCCGGCCGGAACCCGCGGGTGGTTGCGGAGGTGACGGCGAGTCAGTTCCCGACCGGCTCGTTCTCCGTGCTCGCGGGCGTCGCCGACGCCGCGGCACTGCTCGCCGGCCTCCCGGTCGACGTCGACGCGCTCCCGGAGGGGACGGCCTTCGACGGCGGGCCCGTCCTCCGGATCGAGGGCCGCTACCGCGCGTTCGCCCGGTACGAGACCGCGCTGCTGGGCTTTCTCTCCCACGCCAGCGGGATGGCGACGAACGCGATGGGGGCCCGGCTCGCGGCCCCCGACACCCCGCTTTACTCCTTCGGCTCGCGGCACGTCCACCCCTCGCTCGGCGCGGTGGTCGAGCGGTCGGCCCTGCTCGCGGGCTTCGACGGGTTCTCGAACGTGGCCGCGGGCGAGCGCCTCGGTCGCGAGGCCAGCGGCACGATGCCCCACGCCCTCGTCATCTGCTTCGGCCGCGGGAACCAGTCCGCGGCGTTCGAGGCGTTCGTCGAGGCCACGCCGCCGGACACGCCCGTCGTCGCGCTGTGTGACACGTACGACGACGAGGTGGGGGAGGTCCTCGCGGCCGTCGACGCGCTCGGCGACGACCTCGAGAGCGTGCGCATCGACACCACCGCCTCGCGGCGCGGGGACTTCGGCCACATCCTGCGCGAGGTGCGGTGGGAGCTCGACGCGCGCGGCCACGACGACGTCGACATCTTCGTCAGCGGCGGCCTCCGACCGTCCGACCTCCGGGCCCTCCGCGACGTCGCGGACGGGTTCGGCGTCGGCAGCCACGTGAGCAACGCCGACCCGCTTGACTTCGCCCTCGACGTCGTCACGGTCGAGGGCGAGCCCGCGGCGAAGCGCGGCAAGCTCTCGGGCCGGAAGGCGGTCTACCGCACCCCGGACGGCGGTCACCACGTCGGCCTCGCGGACCGGGACGGGCCGGCCGACGGCGAGCCCCTCCTCGAGCCGCTCGTCCGGGACGGCGAGGTGGTGCGTGAGACGGACCTCGCGGTCGCGGCGGACCGCGCGGTCGCCGACGCGGAGCGCGTCGGGTTCGGGACGCGGGCGGCGTTCGACGACCGCGACGCTGGCGAGGGGTAGTGCGGCTCGGCGGCGGAGAACGCTGCGGGTCGGCCGAGGCCCCGCTCAGGCGGTGGGCTCTTCGGGCGCGGCGCCGAGTGTCTCGATCTCGCCGCCGGGCGAGCGCTCCCGGAAGACCTGGCCGTCGAACAGCGTGACTCCGACCTCCTCATCGCTCCAGGCGGTCGGCGGGAGACCGGCCGTCCGGCAGGTGCGGTCGAGGTACTCCATCGGGCTCCAGCCGTTCTCGAGGGGGACCGTCGGGTAGAGCCACCCGTCGCCGTCGCCGCCCTCCACGACGGCGGCGTGCCGGCCGACCTCGAGGTCGCGCTCGGGGTCGTCGGTGAGGACGACGTCCGAGACCACGAACACCGAGACGCTCACGCTCGGCAGCTCGGCGGGCTCGACCTCCGAGCCACACGAGTCGCCGCTCGCGGCGCCGATGGCCGCCTCGACGATGGCGCGGCCCAGCTGGTCGTCGGACTCACAGGCCCCGGCACAGCCCCGGAGACGGCCGCCCGCGCCCACGAGGCGGACGAGCACGCCGGTCCGGTTGTAGAACGCGTCGCGCATGCTGCCGGGCTGTTCGCGCTGTCCGTTGACGACGTAGGACTCGACGGATTCACGCGCCAGCTCGACGGCCCGCGCGCCGTCGTCGTAGGAGAGGTCCACCGGCTGCGCGTCGGACATGGAACCGTCGTAGGCCTCGCGCACTCTTGAACCTTCGCTTACGGCCGAGCGGGCGGGTGCACGTGTCCTCCGCCGGGCCCCACACGGCGTCTCGAGCGGACCGCTTAAACCGCCGCGGCCCCTCCCTCAGGCTGGCAGAGGGAGCCCGGCTCCCGTGGAACTCACGAGGAAAGTCCCCCCACCCCGGGGCAGGCGACCGGGCGCAAGCCCGGAGCGGGAGACCGCTGGC
>JBDGTC010000113.1:5833-9622 GCA_042217215.1 Halobacteriaceae archaeon | reverse complement strand
GCCTCCGGCGCCGTGCCGGCACTCGCCGGCGGGCCGCCACCCGCCGCGGCGACCGCACCGTCTCCGGCGCCCCCGTCGGGGTCTGCGGTCGAT
The DNA here is from genome assembly GCA_042217215.1 of Halobacteriaceae archaeon. GTDB lineage: Archaea > Halobacteriota > Halobacteria > Halobacteriales > Halobacteriaceae > JBDGTC01. The sequence continues at coordinate 9,529 of JBDGTC010000113.1, read as the reverse complement.
GGCCGCCGGCCGGTCGACGTCCCCCGGCCGGTCGCGACCGACGGGTCGGTCGCCGTCGGGGTGTCCGGCCGGGCGGGCGCGTCCCGCTCCGACCCCCCGCCGCTCCCCAGTGCGGCGCGGAGCCGGGCGAGGAACCCCCGGTCGCCGGCGTCCGCCAGGAACGAGGGCGTCGTCGGGGGCTCGTACGCCGGGTGCCAGAAGCGGAGGCGCCACGCGAGCACCGTGTCGCCGACCTCGTCGACCGGGACCGTCGCCGGCCCGCCGGCGCCCGGGTCGCGGTAGACGACGACCCCCTCGCCGGGCCGGTACGCGAGGTACTCGCCGGTGAGCTCCGGGCCGTCGGGCTCGTGGAGCGGGACCGGGACCTGGCCGACGGCGTCGCCGCGGACGGTCGCCGTGTCGAGGAGCGCCTCGCAGACCGCGGCGGCGGGGACCGGGTCGGCGAGCCACCACCGGCCCGTCCGCTCGCGGAGGCCGCGGTCGAAGGTCGCGAGGCGGCGGTCGGTCCGCTCGAAGGCGTCGAGCAGGGCGGCGAGCGCGTCCGTCACGTCCACGACGCTGGGCGAGCGAGGGTCTTGAATCCCGCGACGGCACGCGGGGCGAGCGCGGTCCCGGGCGGTCCCCGCGAGCGCGCCGGGCGGTGGCGCGGGCGGGAGGGCGACGGCCGCCGGACCGGACCGGGCGCCGCCGCCCGGGCGTCAGCATCTTTTTCACCCCCGGACCAGACGGCCAGTGCATGTCAGCACCCCCGGTCGACCTCCGGGTCGACTACGAGGCCGCGCCCGAGAACGCCGCCCCCGACACGCCCCGCTTCTCCTGGCGGCGCGACGCCGACGCCGGCGCACAGACCGCCTACCGCGTGCTGGTGGCGCGTGACGTCGAGACGCTCGAGCGCGGGGTCGGCGACTGCTGGGACTCCGAGCGCGTCACCTCGGGCGAGTCCGTCCACGTCACCTACGACGGCGCGCCGCTCGCGCCCGACGAGACGTACGCGTGGACGGTGAAGGTGTGGGACGGCGAGGGCGAGACCGACTTCGCCGCGCCGGAGACCTTCGGGACGGCGCTCGCCGAGCCACGCGACTGGCAGGGCGACTGGATCGGCCACCAGCCCGACCCGGGTGACTCCGCGGGCTTCCGCTCGGACTGGATCCCCGCCGAGGAGGCCGACGGGGAGTGGGTGCAGGTCGACCTCGGCGAACTCGCGGAGTTCGAGGAGATCGAGTTCGCGCCGACCAACGCCGCCGACGTCCTCGAGACGCCCGACGGGGGCGCCGTGCGGGGGCAGTTCGGCTTTCCGCTGGGCTACCGCGTCGAGGTGGCCAACGACCCCGAGTTCGACGACGCGCGCACCCTCGTCACCGTCGAGGACCGCGACGACCAGCGCGGGACGCGGACCTACGACGTCGGCCCGGTCGCGGCCCGGTACGTGCGCATCACCGCGACCGACATGCACGTCGTGAACCCCATCCGGACCTCCTACCGCAAGCACGACATCGAGGTCGGAGTCGACGAGGAGCCCTTCGCCGCGTTCGCGCTCTCCGCGCTCGCGGTGCGGGACGAGCGCGGGACCGACCTCGCGCGCCACCAGCCCGTGCGCGCCTCCTCCGCGGTCACCGACGGCCACTACGCGCCCGAGCACCTCGTCGACGGCACCGAGACCATCCACGACGCCTCGACGTCGCCGCTCCTCCGCACCGACGTCACCCTCCGCGACGCGGTCGCGTCCGCGCGCCTCCACGTCACCGGCGTCGGCTACTGCGAGACGTACGTGAACGGCGAGAAGGTCGACGACGCCGTGCTCGACCCCGGGTGGACGAACTACCAGGACCGGGTGCTCACCCGCACCCACGACGTCACCGACCTGCTCGGCGAGGGCGAGAACGCCCTGGGGCTGTGGCTCGGCCGCGGCTGGTTCACGAAGTGGGGCCGCGGCTCCCCCCGCGCCATCGTCCACCTCTCGGTGACCTACGCGGACGGCACCACGAAGGTGCTGGGCAGCGACGGCACGTGGACCGCGACGGAGAGTCCGGTCGTCGAGAACGACATCTACGACGGCGAGACCTACGACGCTCGCCTCGCCGAGCCCGGGTGGGCCGAGCCGGGCTTCGACGACTCGGCGTGGGACGGCGCGGCGGTGATGGACGCCCCCGGCGGGGAGCTCGAGCCCCAGCGCACGGTGCCCATCCGCGTCGCCGAGACCCTCGAGCCGGACGAGATCCGCGAGCACCCCGACGGCCCCATCGTCGACTTCGGGCAGAACCACACCGGGTGGCTGGAACTCGACGTCACCGGCGCGAGCCGGGGCGACGAGATCACCGTCCGCCACGCGGAGGTCGTAGACGACGAGGGCGACCTCGAGACGACCGACCTCCGGAGCGCCGACGCCACCGACCGCTACGTCGCGAGCGGCGCCGAGGGCGACGGGTCGGGGATGGACAACACCGGCGACGACACCTACGAGCCCCGCTTCACCTACCACGGCTACCGGTACGCGCAGATCGAGGGCTACCCCGGCGAGCTGACCGCCGACGACGTCACCGCGAAGGTCGTCCACACCGACTTCGACACCGTCGGGCACTTCGACTGCGCGAACGAGGAGCTCGCGCAGGTCCAGCACAACGCGCGGTGGGGGCTCCGCTCGAACTCCCACTCGGTGCCGACGGACTGCCCGCAGCGCAACGAGCGGCTCGGCTGGACCGGCGACGCCCAGCTCGCCGCGCGCTCGCTGCTGTACAACTTTGACGCCACGGGCTTCCACGAGAAGTGGATGCGCGACCACGACGACGCCCAGAGCCGCGCGGGCTACCTCCCGCCGGTCGTCCCGCCGCGCCACCGCCTCCGGGTCTCTGACCCCTCCTGGACGGTGACCCGCGTCGTCGTGCCGTACTACCTCTATCTCCACTACGGCGACGAGCAGGTACTCGAAGACCACTACGAGCAGATGTGCCGGTACGTCGACTACTGGCACGGCGTCGCGGAGGACGGGGTGGTCCCCGCGAAGTACGGCGACTACGGCGACTGGCTCGCCTTCGAGAACAACGACGGCCGGAAGGGCCGCCCCTTCGACCTGTTCAACACCGCGTTCCACTACCAGACCACGCGGATGGTGGGCGAGGTGGCCGACGCGCTCGGCTACGACGCCGACGCCGCGCGCTACGGCGAGCGCGCCGACGCCGTCGCCGACGCCTTCCTCGACCGCTTCTACGAGGGCGACGGGCGCTTCGACCCCCACATCCAGTCGGCGTACGCCATCGCGCTCCACCTCGACATCGCGCCAGAGTCGGAGGTCGACGCCATCCTCTCGACGCTCGCCGAGAAGGTCCGGACCGAGGACGACGGCCAGCTGCGCACCGGCTTCCTCGGCACCCGCGCCCTCATCAATACCCTCGCGGACCACGGCGAGGGGGACCTGGCCTACGAGGTCGTCAGCCAGCCAGAGAAGCCCGGCTGGGTGTACATGGTGCGCCAGGGCGCGACGACGATGTGGGAGCGCTGGGACTCCGACGACCGCGTCGGCTCCGGGATGAACTCCTACAACCACTCGCCGTACGCGCTCGTCTCGGAGTACTTCTACCGCGCGCTCGCGGGCATCCGGCTCGACGAGCCGTTCGCGACCGACCGCCGGGTCGAGATCGCGCCCACCTTCGTCTCGGACCTCGAGTGGGCGGAGGGGAGCGTCGACACGCCCTACGGCAC
>JBDGTC010000113.1:0-5733 GCA_042217215.1 Halobacteriaceae archaeon | reverse complement strand
CGGCGCTGGTCCTCGGCGCGTTCGTCGCACTGCTCGTCGGCACCGAGGCCGTCTTCACCGGGCTGGCGGCGCTGAACCTCCGGCACGGCGAGCGGACACTCGACGAGCGACGCCGCTTCGTCACCGAGGAACTGGGGGTCGAGGACGTCCGTGAGCTGCGGCGGTACGTCCGCGTCGGCACGGCGCTCGGGCAGGTCCGGACGTGGGCCGGGCTCGGCGCCGTGCTGCTCGTCGTCCCGACGGGACTCCTCGGCGCGGCCGTGGAGTCACTCGCGGGCCTCGGCCTCGGCACGGTCGCGGAGGGGACGGTCTTCTTCGTCGGCGTCGCCGTCGCGCTCCGGCTCGCCGCCGTCCCCTTCGACCTCGCGGACACCTTCGGCGTGGAGCAGGCCTTCGGCTTCAACAACCAGTCCCCGCGGCTCTGGGTGCGGGACACCGTGGTGGGGCTCGCGCTCACCGTGGTCTTCGTCGCGCCGTTGGCCGCCGCGGTGGTGTGGCTCCTCGTGTCGTTCCCGGGCCTGTGGTGGGTCGGCGCGTGGGCGGTGTTCCTGGCGTTCTCGCTCGCGATGTTCGTGCTCTACCCGCGGGTCATCGCACCGCTGTTCAACGACTTCGAGCCCATCGAGACGGGCGACCTGCGCGACGCGGTGGAGGAGGTGTTGGACCGCGCGGGCTTCTCCTGCGAGCAGATCTACGAGATGGACGCGAGCCGCCGGACGAGCCACTCCAACGCCTACTTCATCGGCTTCGGGCGAACGAAGCGGGTCGTGCTCTTCGACACGCTGGTCGAGCGGCTCTCCCTGCCCGCGCTCCAGGCGGTCCTGGCCCACGAGCTCGCCCACTGGCAGGAGAACCACGTCTGGAAGCAGCTGGGCGCGACCGCGCTCCGCACCGGCGTCCTGCTCGGCGTGCTGAGCGTCCTCGTCGACGCGCCGTGGCTCGCGACGGCCTTCGGCCTCCCCGCCGGCGCGACCTACGCCCACCTCGCCGTGGCGGCGCTGTTCGTCGAGCCCCTCGCCCGGCTCTCCGCGCCCCTCGAGAACCGGCCCTCGCTCGCCCACGAGCGGGAGGCCGACGCGTTCGCCGTCGAGGTGATGGGCGCGGGCGAGCCGATGGCCGACGCCCTCGCCGCCCTGCTCTCGGAGAACCTCTCGAACCCGTTCCCGCACCCGTGGTACGCCGCGTTCCACCACTCCCACCCGCCGGTGCCCGAGCGCATCCGCCGGGTGCGGGAGCTCGGCGGCGGGCGGAGCGACGGGGCGGTCGAAGGCGGGGCCGGGGCGCACGGGAGCGCGACCGAGGAGGCCGCGGACGGCGCCTAGAGCAGGTCCTCGGGGTCGGCCGTGGCCTCGCCGTGCTCCGCCCAGAACCGGCCGAGGCCGAGTTCGAGCATGTCGGGCGTGACCGGCTGGTACTCCTCTGGCTCGGGGAGGTACTCGCGCACGCCGTCCCAGGTGTCCCGAGCCCAGCGGGCGTCGACGAGCACGCGGACCCCCACCTCCTCCGGACCGCGGATGACGCGCCCCAGCGCCTGCCTGGCCTTCCGCACCGCGGGGACGACCAGGGCGTACTCGAAGCCGTTGCCGAACGCGCGGTCGTAGGCCGCCCGGACCGCGCGGGTGCGCGGGCTCGCGGTGTTCACGATGGGGACGCCACACACAACCGCGGCGCGCAGGCGGTCGCCGCGGTAGTCCACGCCCTCGGTCAGCGTCCCGCGGATGCTCGTCACGAGCACCTTCCCGGGCCCCGCGAAGAACTCGTCCTTGAGGGTCTGCGTGGCGTCGGCGCCGGAGGACTCGTCGAGGAGGACCGGCTTCTCGAGGCGCTCGTCGAGACGTCCCGCGACCCACTCCGCCTCGGCGTAGCTGGGCATCCCGACGAGGACGTTGCCCGGGCTCTCGGCCACCTCGGTCACGGCGTCGGCGTAGAGGCGCCGGACCTCGGCCCACCCGCGGGACTCGTCGTCGCCCGCGGCGTCGGGGTCGACTCCGCCTGCCCCGGGCTCCGGGGTCGGGCCGCGGTTGTCGAAGGTGAACTTCGGCGCGTCGACGGCGTACCCCGCGCGGTTCTCCCCGGGGAAGTTGAGGCCGTACGTGCGGGTGACGACGGGCCGGCCGCGCTCCTCGAGCGCGGCGAGCCCGGTCACCCGGGTGAAGACGTCCAGCGGCGCGAGCGTCGCGCTCATCAGGATGCCCCCGCCGAAGTCCGCGAGGCGGTCGCCGATGGCGTCGCCCGGCAGGCAGTTGTGCATCGACAGCCGCGCGTTGTACGCGCGGCGCCAGGAGTCCGCGGGCTCGGCCGCGTCCCACGTGCGCGTCAGCTCGAGCTCCCTGAAGAAGGAGACGTGGTCCTCGCGTCGCCACGCCGCGAGCGCCCGCCCCGCCGCCGGCGCCGAGCGCTCGCGCTCCTCGCCGTCCTCGACGACCGCGTTCAGGATGGCCGCGACCGCCGCGCCAACCACCTCACACCTGGTCCAGTCCTCGGCGGCGTACCCCGCCTCGATCGCCCACTCGGTGATCTCGTCGGTGCCGGGCTCCTCGGGCTCGCGGAGGGGTATCTCGCGGTCCTCGAGGCTCGCGGGGTCGTTGCGCCACCCGCTCGCCTCGCGGTCGAGGTGGGCGGTCACCCGCCGGTCGAGCTCCTCGCGGAGGTCCCGGAGGAAGTCGCGGGTGCGCGCGAGCGCCTCCTCGGTGACGTCGCTGTCCGCGACCGCCGCGCGGAGCTGTGCGGCCTCGTCGCCGCGGGCGTCCTGCCCCTCGTAGCGCAGCGGCCGGAGCACTCGCGAGAGCTCCGCCTCGGCCTCGCGGAGCGTCTCGTCGGCCACGCCGTCGCTCACGAGGTCCCGGACGCGGGGCTCGAGCATGTGGGCCTCGTCGCAGACGACGAACGTCGAGTCGTCGACCAGTTCGCCGGTGAACGCCGCCGTCGTCGTCGGGTCGAACGCGTGGTAGTAGTTCCCGACGACGACCTCGACGTGGCCGAGCAGCGCGCCCATCGCGGAGTGGGGGCAGACGCCGGCCCCGGCCGCGCCGGCCACGAGCGCGTCGGGCGTGATCACCCCGCCCGCCTCCCAGTCGAAGGGGACAGCCTCGACCGGGTCGCCGTCGTCGGGCAGGTCCTCGAGGTAGCCCGCGTAGAACGGACAGTACTCGGCGTCGTCGCGCTCGGGCATGTCCGGACCGTAGGGCGTCGGCTCGCCCGCGGCGGAGAGGAACGCCGCGTCCTCGCCGATGCCGACCTGCTGGGAGCGCGCGTCGGCGGCCAGTCCCCCGGGCGAGCCGGCGTCCGCGAGCTCCCGGGTGCGGTCTCTGAGCGCCTCGCAGCGCTCGTAGACGTTCTCGTCGTCGATGCCGCCGGCGCCCGCGAGGTTGTACGGGCAGACGTCGGCCTTCCCGACGAGCGTGAGCGCGGAGACGGGGTCGGCGTCGGCGGGCAGCCCGTCGTTGATGGTCGCGAGGTCCTCCTCGAACTGCCGCAACTGCTGTTTCACGCTCGTGAGCACGACGACCCGCTCGAAGCGGGTGTCGGGGTCACGCACGAGGCTCACGCCCGCCGAGAGCGCGAGCATCGTCTTCCCCGTCCCGCAGGCCCCCTCCACGACGGTGAACCCGCCCGCGCGGGCGGTCTCGACGGTGGTCTCGGCGCCGTCGACCTGCGCGTCGTAGGGTTCGTCGTGTCCGAAGACGGCCCGCCAGTCCATCGTGTCGGCGTCGGCGTGGCCGGGCAAAGGGCTGTCGCTGTCGCCGGCGGCACAGGAGGTATGGGCCCGCGGGCCACAGTCCCCGTATGGCAGACGGAGACGCGTCCACGCCGCTCGCCGACCGCGAGGACCGCGGCCGGTTCACGCCGGACAACCTGATCACCCGCGACCGGTTCGTCGAGGCAGCCCTCGCGGGCCGCAAGGACCAGGTCCGCCGGAACGACCGCTACGCCGACCCCGGCGAGCGCTTCGACCTCGACGGCGTCACCTTCGCGGTCACGGACGTCTTCGAGCAGCGCCTCGGGGACATGGACGACGCGGACGCGCGCCGCGAGGGGTTCCGCGACCTCGAGCAGTACCGCGACCTCATCCGCCGCGTCCACGAGGACGCCGGCGGGGGCTCCGGGTGGGACGAGGACAACACCGTCGTCGTCCACGAGTTCGAGCGGGTCGCGGACGGCGAAACCGAGGAGTGACCGGCGTTCCGAGCGCGAGGCGACGCGGGACGACCAGCGGCCACCGCCGCGGGCGACCGCTCAGATCCAGGTGACGGCACCGTCCAGATCGAGGGGCACGCTCCCGACCCGGTAGCCCTCGACCCTCCCCTCCGGCCGCGCGCGGAAGACCACGGCGGGCCGGTGGGGGACCTCCGGCGTCGCCTCGGCGACGGCCGCCCACTGCTCGTCTGAGAAGCCGGTGCAGTCGACGAACAGCGTGACGCCGCCGCGGTGCTCGGCGAGCTGTCCGCTGGCCTTGTTCTTCGCCGTGTCGCGCAGGGCCGCCGGCGCGGTGCTCGCGCTCCGGCGCTCGGGCGGGAGCGGTCGGGTGACCTCGACGAGCGTCGCCCCCTCGCCGTCGCCGGCGCGGTAGTCGATGGAGTGGCCGGTGGTCACCTCCACCTCCGGGGTGACGGCGTGGCCGGCGTCGTCGAGCAGGCGCGCGACGGTGAACTCCGCCATCGTCGCGTCCATCCGCGTGCGGTCGAGCTGCGGGGAGGTGCCGAGCTTCGCCGCCATCACCTCCCGCTCGCCGTCGAAGACGCCCCGCTCGATGAGCTCCTCGTAGAACCGGAGGGCTGGCTCGCGGTCGGCGTCGGGGAACCCCGCGGCGTGCTCGCGGAAGTACTCGCGGGTGGTCTCCCGGCCGTCCTTCGAGAGGAGCACCGGCAGGAAGAACGCGGCGAGCGTCGGGTAGGCCTCGAGCCAGGGGGCCTCCTCGTAGAGCTGCGCGAGGAGCTCGCGCTCGGCCCAGTCGGCCACCGCGTCGGGGACGGCGGCGAGCGCGAACTTCTCGGTGCGCCAGAGCGCGCTCGGCGTCTCGGTGTTGCCGATCCAGAACGCACCCCCCTCGGGGGCCACGGGCGTGCCCTCGGCGGTCTCACCCCCGTCGTCGGGGTCGTCGCCGGCGGTGCCGGGGCGGTAGCAGAAGAGCGCCACGTCGCCGTTGTCCATCTCGAAGCGGACGGCGTCGTAGCCCTCGGGCGCGCGGTACCAGGGGTCGCGCATCGTCGCGCCGAGGTTCGCGTCGAGGTCGTCGTAGAGCGCCTCACGCACCGTGCGTTCGTGCCAGGCGTGGGGGGAGTAGCGGAAGCGGAGCGGCCGGGCCACGGTTGCCCGGAGAGAGGCCACGGCGGCGGTTAGGCCTTCCGGGTGGGACGCCGTCGCCGCCGGCGAGGGGCGGAAGCGGCAACGGGCCACGGGAGAAGGAAGGCGGGTCACCGGGAGAAGGAAGGGTTTATTCGCGCGCTCGTCGTCACCCCGGACAACGACCATGCCCGAGAAACCTGGCTCCATGTACCGGGAGATCTCGAAGCCGCCCTACACGCGGCGGGAGTACATCTCCGGGATCCCCGGCTCGAAGATCGCCCAGCACAACATGGGCAACCTGCAGTCACACCCGGAGGACTACCCGGTGGAGCTCAGCCTCGTCGTCGAGGAGGAGTGCCAGTTGCGTCACAGCGCGCTCGAGGCCTCCCGACTGACCGCGAACCGCTTCCTGCTCGAGGCCGTCGGCGTCGAGAACTACAAGATGGT
>JBDGTC010000014.1:0-9646 GCA_042217215.1 Halobacteriaceae archaeon | reverse complement strand
CCCCTTCTTCGAGAACCACCACGCCATCTTCGCGGCGGTGGTGGTCTTCCCCGAGCCCTGGAGGCCGGCGAGCATGATGGTCTGGCTCTCGAGGGGGAGCTCCGTCGACTCGCCCACGAGGTCGACCAGCTCCTCGTAGACGATGCGCAGGACGTGGTCCCGGGCGGTGGTGCCCCCCGGCGGCTCCTCCTCCAGCGCGCGCTCGCGGATGGAGTCCGAGAGGTCCATCACGAGGGCCGTGTCGACATCCGCCTGCAGGAGCGAGCGCTGGATCTGCCTGACGACGTCGTCGACGTCCTCCTCGGTGATGCGGGCCTTCCCGCGGAGGTCGTCGAGGGTGCTCCGCAGGGAGGAGCCGAGGTCGTCGAGTACCATGAGTACCGGAGGTAGGGGATGGGGGCTTTAATGCTTGTCCGAGTGGTGCGAGGTCTGAGTCACGGCGCACCCGCGGTGCGCCGTGACGAGGACCTCGAGACCGAGGGCGGGGAGTCGCGAGTGAAAGCGAGCGACGACCCGTCCGAGGCAGCGGTTGCGAGGTCCGAAGTGCGTCCCGACCGCCTACTCCTCCCCACCCAGCAACGCCCCCACCAGTTCCTCGGGGTCGAACCGCTCGAGGTCGTCGTACCCCTGCCCGGTCCCCAGAAAGAGGATGGGCTCGCCGATGACGTGGGCGATGGAGATGGCGGCGCCGCCGTCGGAGTCGGCGTCGGCCTTCGTGAGCACGACGCCGTCGACCGAGGCCGCGGCGTCGAACTCCCGGGCGCGGTTGACCGCGTCCTGTCCGGCCACGGCCTCGTCGACGAACAGCGTGAGGTCGGGCTCCACCACGCGGTCGATCTTCTCGAGCTGGGCCATCAGGTCGTTCGAGGTGTGGAGCCGGCCCGCGGTGTCGCCGAGCACGACGTCGACGTCGTTGGCCTCGGCGTACTCCACGGCGTCGTAGATGACCGCCGCGGGGTCGCTGCCCTGCTCGTGGGTGATGACGCGCTCGCCGAGGGCGTCGGCGTGCTCGGCGATCTGCTGGTTCGCGCCCGCGCGGTACGTGTCCCCGTTGGCCCACACCGAGGAGAGCCCGCGCTCTTCGAGGTACCGCGAGAGCTTCGCGATGGTCGTGGTCTTCCCGACGCCGTTGACGCCCGTGAACACGATCACGACGGGCTTCTCGGCGTCCCGGACGTGGGCGTCGAAGTCGAACTGCCCGACGGCGATGACCTCGAGGAGCGCGTCGTGGAGGGCCTCCTCGACGACCTGCCGCGTGGAGTGGACCTGCGCGCGGGTCTCGCCGGTGAGCTCCTCGCGGAGCTCCTCCAGGATGGACTCGACCACCGAGAGCTCCACGTCGCTCGCGAGCAGCGCGAGCTCGAGCTCCTCGAGGGGGCCCTCGAGGTCCTCCGCCTCGATGAAGGTCCGCCCCGTCGCGAACGCCTTCGCGCGCTCGCCGAGCCCCCGGCCCGACTCCTCGTCGGTCCCCGGCTCGTCCGCCCCGGTCGGTTCGCTCGCGCCTGCGTCGGCACCTTCATCGGCCGCACCAGCGGCGTCCGCCGTCTCGTCGGCCGGGGCCTCGGCCGCACCCTCCTCGGGCTCCTCGGCCTCCTCGGCGACGTCGCTGGTGAACTTCCCGAAGGTGTCCTTCAGGCTGTCGAACATCTGGCCTAGCTACCGCCGTCGCCGCCGCCAGCCTGCTGCTGTTGCATCTGCTGGAGGAGCTGCTGCTGGGCCTGCTGGGCCTGCTCTTCGAGCTCCGCGGCTTCGGACTCGATCTCCTCGATCTCGTCCTCGGTCTCCTCGATGCGTTCGCCGATGAACTCCCGCCGGTCCTCGAGCGCCGAGGTGGCCTCCTCGCGGTTCAGCTCCGCGGCGTAGCCGCCACCGAGGCTCACCACGACCTCCTCGATGTCCTCGATCTCGGCCCGGACGTACGTGCCCGAGCCGAGCGGGACCTGGACCGTCGAGCCCGTCTCGAGCTCGCCGAGCCCCTCGATGACCTCGTCGATCTCCTCCTGGGACTCCTCTAAGCCCTCGATGGTCCCCTCGAGTTGCTCCTGCTCCTCGCGGAGCTCCTCGATCTGCTGGGAGAGCTGCTGAAGTTCCTCTCGACCGCCACCGCCGCCTCCGAGACTCATGCGCGGAACTCGCCGGGCGAGCGGGAAGTATCTTACTCGACGGGGACGAGACGACAGGAGCCCGGATCGCGACGTGGACCGGCGGAGGATGGGCGCCCCGGACGAGCCGGCTACTCGCCCACGAACCCGAGCGCCTCCTCGACGCGCCCGAGCTCCGGTCCCGTGGTCTCCTCGCCCGCGACGTAGCCGTTCGAGTTGGCGATCAGGCCCGACCCGACGAGCGGGCCGCCGTAGTTGATGGTCCCGATGTCGGCGCGCACGTCGAGGGCGTCCTCCAGCCGTTCGAGTTCGTCCTCCGTCGCCTTCGGGTGACAGAGCGCGCCGCCGTCGGTCGCCACCGCGGCGGTGCCGACGGTCTGCACGTCGCCGATGGTCCCCCGCACCGCCGCGACGTCGAGGGCCTCCTCCACGACCGCGACGGCGTCGTCGGAGAGCTCCGGGTGGACCAGCGCGCCGGCGTCGTTCGCGAGCACGACGTTCCCCGCGGCGTTGACCCGGCCGGGGAGGCGGCGCACGCGCTGGTCGGCGGCGTCGGCGAGCAGGTCCACCTCCTCGTCGGTGGCCCGGCCGGTGACGACCAGGCCGGCGCTGTTACCGGCGGCGAGCGCGCCCACGGTGCCCGAGCCGCCGACCGTGGTCGGGACCGCCGGGACCTCGAGCTCGTCGCTGATGGCGTCCCGGAGGTCGGCGTCCATCGTCTGCCGGACGAGGACACACCGGTCGGTGGCGCGCGCGAAGACCCCGACGTACGACGAGCCGGCGAACGCTGTCCGGAGCACCGGACACCTACTCGCTCGCGTGCTCGGCCTCGACGACCGTCTCGCCCGCCTCCTCGAAGCGGGCGGCACGGACGCGGAGCGAACTCGGCGGGCTGTCACGGCCGTCGGCCCACACCGCCTCGTTGATGGAGGGGTCGAGCCGGACGGCGTCGCCGTCGACGTTGAAGTGCTGTGCGAGGTGCTCGCGCACGAGTGTCATGGCGCGATCGGCGCGCTTCTGGGAGGGGACGGCGCGGGCGTCGCGGAGCGGGACGGTCAGCAGGCGCTCGTCGAAGTCACTCGCAGACATCTTACTCGTCCGTGTTGGAGCGCCGCCAGTTGCGGCGCTTCGGGTTCTGCGTGACGTCGCGGTTGGTCTTCATGATGACCCAGCGGGGGACCTGGGAGTTCTGGCGCTCCAGCTTCCCCAGGCGCTTCTTCTTGGCTTTGGACTTCTTGCCCATGGTGGCGGAGGTTCCGCCGCGGGGAATAAAACCCTGTCCATAGCGGAGGGGTCGAACGCCGGCCCCTCGCCACCCCGGCACGGCGGCGACCACGGACACGGCCTACCCCAGCGGGACCCGCGCGAGCGTCGTGTACTCCGGGCCCGACGGACCCAGTTCGCTCTCGGTCAGGCGGACCTCCTCGACGCGCATCTGCCCCACCGTCGGGTCCGTCTCGCGCACGAGCTCCTGGACCAGCTCCTTCCCGCCGGCGTGCTCCATCCGCGCCAGCGTGACGTGGGGCGTGAACTCGTGGTCCTCGGGGTCGAAGCCGCGCTCCACGAACGCCGACTCGACGGCCTCGTGGAGCCGGGTGAGTTCGGTCGCGCCGTTCCGGACGCCGAGCCAGACCACGCTGATGTACGAGAGGTCCGGGAACACGCCCAGGCCGCCGAACTCCGCCTCGAACGGCTCGACGTCGGCTCCCTCGACCGCCGTCGCGAGGGTCTCGGTCACCTCGCTCTCGCGTCCGGGGTCGACGTCGCCGAGGAACTTCACGGTGACGTGGGGCTGGGACGGGTCGGTGAGGTTCAGCCCCGAGGCGTCGGCGAACTCCCCCTGGAGCTCCGCGACCGCCTCGTGGAGGGCGGGCGAGAGGTCGACGCTCACGAACAGCCGCATGCCCCGTGAGTCGCAGGCGACGGGCTTAATTCCGGCCCTCACCAACGCCGGTGCATGACCGACCGCGACGACGCGGCGGGCGACGACGTCGGCGACGGGGAGTCCGACCGCCGCGACGTGCGCGACGCCGCGGGCGACTCCGAGCGCGCTGCCGGGGCCGCCGACCCGGCGACGCCGGACCGCGAGCGCCGCGACCCGGCCCCGGGCGCCACGCCCGACCGCGACCCACGAGACCACGAATTCTCGGAGGGGGAGGGGTTCTCCGAGCCCTACGAGGGGTTCGACCTCGACCCGCCGGAGCTGGCCGTCGACCCGGACGAGGTCGACCCCGTCGACTCCCGTGCCCTCGCGGACCTCCTCGACGAGCGCCAGGTGCCCGGGGACGAGGTCGACGCCGACGAGCTCGTCGAGGTGGGGCTCAACTACATGGGCATCAACCGCCACGAGCAGGCCGCCGAGGCGTTCGAGCGCGCCGCGCGCTTCGCCGACGACCCCTCGGTCGAGCAGGAGGCGTGGGTGAACAAGGGCGTCACCCACGCCGAACTCGAGGAGTACGATCGGGCCGTGGGCGCGTACCGCGAGGCGCTGTTCGTCGACGACGAGGGCGAGCACGCCGCCACCGCGGAGACCAACATGGCCTACGCGCTCTGGGAGCGCGGGAAGGACGAGGAGGCCTTCGAGCACGCCGAGCGCGCGGTCACCGTCGACCGCCGGCTCCCGCAGGCGTGGTACAACCTCGGCTTCATCGAGGCCGAGCGCGGACTCTACGAGGACGCCCTGGAGTGCTTCGAGAACGCCCAGCGACTCGGGATGCGCACGGCGGAGCTCCACGAGGAGCGCGCCCGCGCGCTGGAGGAGCTCGGCCGCACCGAGGAGGCCGAGGCCGCCCAGGAGGCCGCCGACGAGATCCGCGAACGCATGGAAGAGGAACTGGTGGGATGATCCTCACGGAGCGCGAGACCGACCGCGGCACGCTCGTCACCGTCTGCGACGACGGCATCGTCGGCGAGACCTTCGAGAACGGCGAGGTGAGCCTGACCGTCGAGGCAGAGTTCTACGGCGGCGAGACGGTCGCAGACGAGGAGGCTGTCCGGGCGCTCGGCCGCGCCAGCGTCGCGAACCTCGTGGGCGTCGACGCGGTGGGGCTCGCCATCGAGCACGGCTTCGTGGACGAGGAGAACGTCCTCGACGTCGACGGGACCCGCCACGCGCAGTACCTGCGGCTGTAGGGTCGACAGCGCCTCCGACGGCCCCAGCCAGCGGTCTCCGCGACACCGGCCAGCCTCCCGCCGACCGACACAAAGTTACCGCCGCGAGCCCAATCCGGGCCAATGGCAGTCGAGAACGCCGACCCCCTCGACGTCGCGGCGATCCGCGAGGACTTCCCCGTCCTCGAGCGGCGGGTGGGCGGCAACCCCACCACGCCGGGGCAGGACGCCGACGACGACACGCCGCTGGTCTACCTCGACAACGCGGCCACCTCCCAGACGCCGGAGCCGGTCGTCGAGGCGATGTCGGAGTTCTACCGCTCGTACAACGCCAACGTCCACCGCGGCATCCACCAGTTGAGCCAGGAGGCCTCCGTGGCCTACGAGGCCGCCCACGATCGGGTCGCGGACTTCGTGAACGCCGGCGGTCGCGACGAGGTCGTCTTCACGAAGAACACCACCGAGGCCATCAACCTCGTCGCGGGCGCGTGGGCCCTGCGCGAGCTCGGCCCCGAGGACGAGATCGTCCTCACGCAGATGGAGCACCACTCCTCGCTGGTGACCTTCCAGCAGATCGGCAAGCGCACGGGCGCCACGGTGCGATACGTCCCCGTCACCGAGCGCGGCGACCTCGACCTCGACGCCGCGGCCGACATGATCACCGAGGACACCGCACTCGTGGCGGCCGTGCACGTCTCGAACACGATGGGCGCCCGCACCCCGGTCGGCGACCTCGCGGACCTCGCCCACGAGCACGGCGCCGCGATGTTCGTCGACGCCGCGCAGTCCGTGCCCCACCAGCCGGTCGACGTCCGGGCCATCGACGCCGACTTCCTCGCGTTCTCCGGGCACAAGATGTGCGGCCCGACCGGCATCGGCGTGCTCTACGGGAAGCGCGAGCGGCTCGCGGAGATGGAGCCGTTCCTCTACGGCGGCGGCATGATCGAGCGCGTGGCCTTCGAGGAGACGACGTGGGCGGAGCTGCCCTGGAAGTTCGAGGCCGGCACGCCGCCCATCGCCGAGGCCGTCGGCCTCGCCGCCGCCGTCGACTACCTCGAGGACGTCGGCCTCGGGCGGATCGAGTCCCACGGCACCCGCCTCGCCGAGTACGCCCACGAGCGCCTCGCCGAACGCGACGACGTCGAGGTGTACGGCCCGCCGCCGGGCGAGCGCGCCGCCCTCGTCTCCTTCAACCTCGAGGGCGTCCACGCCCACGACCTCTCGACCATCTGCAACGACCACGGCGTCGCGGTCCGGGCCGGCGACCACTGCACCCAGCCGCTCCACGACGTGCTCGGCGTCCCGGCCACCACGCGCGCCTCCTTCTACCTCTACAACACCCGCGCGGAGGTCGACGCCCTGCTCGAAGCCGTCGACGCCGCGCGGGACCTGTTCGCCTGAGGTGGCGACGCTGCGGCCCGGCGCCGTTCCCGCCGCGAGCGCCCCTGTCCCGCTCAGAACTCGTCCAGCCGCGCGGTCCGGGCGGGCGCGTCCACGAGCGTCAGGTCGGCCGCGCGTTCCACCTCGTCGGAGTCGACGGCCCGCACCCGAGCGGTGTAGCTGTCGGGTAGCTCGTCGACGTCCAGGCCCACCTTCAGCACCGACACCCGCCGCGCGGCGGCGGCCATGACCGCGCGCTGGTCCCGCAGGAGCGACCCGCCGCCGGTCTTGACCTCCACGAGGTAGGTCGCCAGCCGCGGGCCGGCTTCCCCCGCCCGGGCCACGGCCGCGCAGTCCGGCTCCCATCGAAAGCGGTCAGCAGAACGGTCCGCGACGACCGGGTCGGGGTCGTCGTCCACGGCGACGGAGAGCGGGTCGTCCGCCCCCAGCCCGAGGTCCTGGCGGGCGTAGTGACACAAAAGCGGCGGGTCGCTGGCGTAGGCGGTGAGCAGCGTCTCACCGAGGGCGCCGTACTGGGTCGCCGTCGTGTCGAAGGTCAGGCCGGACTCGAGGGAGCCGTCGGGCTCCCTGGTCCGGCGCTCGGGCCGGGGGACGAGGTAGGCGTCGACGGCCTCGGCTGCGGCATCCGAGGGTGCGACGGCCTGGACCGCGACCGGCGCGTCACCCACGCCGCCCGCCGCCGTGAGGCGCTCGGCGAGCGCCTCGGCGTCGGCCCGCGAGTCGAGGTGGAGCCGTCTGTCGCCGTCGGTCTCTCGGACTCCAGCCGCGAGGTGGTCGGCGACGGCGTCGCTCGCCGCGACGGCGGAGGGCTTGACGAGCAGCGTGAAGCGGTCTTCGGCCATCGGGGAGTCAGTCGCGACCGGCCCGCGCTACTCCACGCCGCCGACGCCGCTCGCGGCGTCCGGCAGCTCGTTCGGCGTCGCGTCCAGCCCGAGGTTCTCCAGGGCCGTCTCCATGTGCTCGTCCTTCGCGTAGTCGGCACCGGCCTCCTCGCGGACGCGCTGGGTCTCGGCGAGCACCTCGGCGCGGCGGTCGTCGGGCACGTCGTACTTGTCGGTCGACAGTTCGATGACGAGGCCGTTGTGGTCGGTGGTGTAGATGGACTGGAAGATGCCGCGGTCGAAGACGTTGTAGCCGTGCCCGGCGTCCTCGAGCGCGTCCATCACCTCGCCGAACTCGTCGGGGTCGATGGAGAAGGCGAGGTGGTGGACGCCGCCGACGCCGGTCCGGTTGGGGCGGGGGTCGGACTGGCGGTCCTCGTTGACGAAGAAGGTGAGGATGCGGCCGTCGCCGGTGTCGAAGAAGAGGTGCGTCTGGGAGGGGTCGTCGAGGTTGGGCTGGCGGAGCACCAGCGGCATGCCGAGCAGGTCGCGGTAGAAGGCGATGGTGTCCTCCTCGTTCGACCCGATGGCGGTGACGTGGTCGGTCCCGGTCGTGTGGAACGGCGCGTCGGGCAACTCGGCCGTGACGGGCGCCTCGGTGTCCTCGTCGCTCATACCATTGGGTGGGCACGGGGCGGAATATAGCTGTCCTCCGCGGCGGTTCGGGCCGTGACCCCGTTCGGCTGCGGGCGCCGGCCGGGCCGCACAGGCCCTCAGACCGTCGTCGACCCGCTCGCGGTCTCGATCCGGAACGCGGCGTGGCACTCGACCCGGAGTGGGTCGCCGGAGCCGAGCTCACCGTCGACGGCGAACACGTACCGCCCGGGGTCGAGTTCGCCGATGTCGTCGTAGGTTCGGTTCTCGGCCGGGATGGCGCCCGGGTGGTCGACGCGCCGCAGGAACCACTCGTAGGTCCCGCCCGGACGCACGCGTGCGCGCTCGTCGGATCCGCCCCCGACCGCCACCTGCTCCAACGTACCGTTGCCCGCGCGATGGAGCGACCATCCCTTCGGGTCGACGACGAACCGCCTGTCGGCGCGGTTCTCGAGGGTGAGCACGACGTCGCCGGGGACCGCGGACTCCTCGACCGGGTCGACGAGGTACGTCCCCCGCTGGTCCGACACCACGGGCAGGTCGCTCGGTGAGTCGCCCGCGCAGACGGTCCGATCGACGCCCTCGGCAATCGTCGGGCACGATGGGGCCGTCGAGGTCGGCATCGCGGACGGGTTGCCGCTGCTCGTGCCGAGCCCGACACAACCCGCGAGCCCCGCGGCGCTCAGACCGCTGCCGAGCAGCCGGAGCGTCGGGCGGCGTCGCATACACTCCCATCAGTCCCGGACGCCAAAAGTATTGGCCCCCGTGAACGTCGGCCGCGGACCGGCCCGGCTCACGGGTCGCTCACGGGCTCGCTCCCCGTTCGCTCGTCCGTCGGGACTCGGGTCGGCAGGTCGCCACGGGCGACCACGCTCTCTCGCCCCGACCGCCCCGGAACCCTTTTCCGCCGAACTGGCCTACCTCTGGCCGACATGAGCGGCTCCGACATGTACCGCCAGCAGATCCTCGATCACTACCGCAACCCGCGGAACTACGGGGAGCTGTCCGAGCCCACGTTCACCCACCGCGGGCACAACCCCTCCTGTGGCGACGAGATCGAGTTCGACGTGCTGCTGGCCGAGGACGGCGAGACCGTCGCCGACGTCGCGTTCTCCGGCGACGGCTGCGCCATCAGCCAGGCCAGCGCGAGCCTCCTCTCCACCCGCCTCGAGGGGATGACCTTAGAGGAGGTCGAGGCCCTCGACCGCGAGGACGTGCTGGAGTACCTCGGCGTCGAGGTCACCCCGATGCGCGTGAAGTGCGCCGTGCTCCCGGAGAAGGTGGTGCAGGACGGCGCGCAGATCTACAAGGGCGAACTGGAAGAGAAAGAGCAGACGACGACGGAGTAGCGGCGGAGCGTTGCGGAGCGGGGCGGTGCGGTTCGCCAGGACGAGCACCCGCGAGCGAACGCAGTGAGCGAGCGGCCCTTTTTACTCGAGCTTTTTGCGACGAGCGGTGCGCCGCAGGCGCACCCGAGGAGTAAAAAGGTCGCTGGGGAGGTCGTGCAGGACGGCGCGCAGATCTACAAGGGCGAACTGGAAGAGAAAGAGCAGACGA
>JBDGTC010000087.1:0-9982 GCA_042217215.1 Halobacteriaceae archaeon | reverse complement strand
TCGGCCAAATTCACGCATCATAGCCCCGCTAAACGTGCTGTAGTCTCAACTCCCGGGGACACGCGATAGATATCGCGACATATGGTTTATCAGTCGCGGAGCCGCCAGCGCCACTCCCATCAGGCTCCTGATAGATATGTCGACTGATCGGGTTCTGCGCGAGCGTGCCGGATGCACGAAGCCCGGCAGGGCTCCGGGTTCGACACTCCCGCCGGGACCCCGGGCGAGGAGGTACGGCGATCCCGGGGAGAGCCACCGGCTGCCGAGCCGGGGGATGCGGTACCGAACCGAGCCACGGTCCGGAGCGTCGGAGGGTCCGCGTCGCCGGCCGGACGCCGTTCGGGACGGGGAGCCGTGAGTCGTGGTCTGAGGTTCGGGAACCATCGACTGCGGAGAGTTTCTGTCACGGAGCCTGCGGCCCGAGCCGGTGCGACGCGGCGAATCGCCGGTCACGAGCCGAGCAATCGCCACGGGGCGGCGAGAACACAGCACCGTTCGGAAACGGCTCTGCTCCCCGGTGATCCCCTGGTCCCGTCGTGGCCTCCGCGATTCCTGCTTTCCACCTCCGTTTCCGCCCCCTGCTCCTCCTAGCTCTCCCTCTTCCCCTCACCTCTCTTTCCTCACCTCTCCCGCTCCTCCTCCCATCCCTCTTACCTCATCTCTCGTTCCGCTCCTACGCTTCCTCCCTCTCCCCCCACTTCCGACCGTACAGCACGGTCACGTAATATCGAGGATTCTGTACCGGGAGCCCGATCTACGATTTAGGAAATCAGATATACTTCTCCTGAGGGGCGAAGTTCGAGTGCACTTCTCGTGATAAATCCTCTTATCGTTGTGTCTGCCATAGATTGAAGGGACGGGCCGCCGTCGTCCCGTCCATGAGCCAGGACACCTCGCGGACCGCCGTCCAGACCTACGTGCCGGCCTACCAGCGGGAGACGTGGCGGACAGACGCCGAGGAGCTGGACATGTCCCTCTCGGAGTTCGTGCGCTCGATGGTCCAGGCGGGGCGGCGGGAACTCTCGCTGGACGGGGGAGGCGAGGAGACCGGCGCAGAACCTCGACATCCGGACGCGAACCCCCGGGGTCAGCACCTCGAAGCCCGCATCCACCGCGTGGTCTCGGCGGAGTCGGGTCTCGGTCCCGCCGAGCTCGTCGACGCGGTGGTGGACGACCTCGACCGGGAGGTGCGCGAGACGGTGGACGCGATGGACGACGTCGAGTTCTCCTCGACGGCCGGGGGATACGTGATCGCAGATGGCGAGTGAGGGCCGAGAGACGATTTCGGCGGACGGGGTCGACGACCCGGTGGGGTACTTCCTCGACGACCTGACCTACCACGGACGGAGCGAGCGAACGCGAGCGGCCTACGAACGTGTCCTCCGGGCGTTCGAAGCGCACCTCGCCGAGCGCGGCGCGACGGCCGACACGGCCGACCGTCGCGACTGCCTGGAGTGGGTGCACGAGCTGCGAGCGTCGTACGCGCCGTCCACGGTGGCGACCTACGCCTCCTACTGCAACCGGTTCTACCGCTACATGACCGAGATAGAGGCGCTCGACGGGAATCCGATGTCGCTGGTCGTCGAGGAGATGGACGAGTCCATCGACGCCGACCCGGCGCGCAGAGAGGTGAGCGTCGCCGAGATGCGATCGTTCGTGAGGGACGTGACGCACCCTCTCGAGCGCGCGGTGGTCCTGACGCTCCTCAAGACGGGGGTCCGCGTGGGCGAACTCTGTAACCTCGACCTCCGCGACCTCTCGCTCACGGCCGTCGACGTGGAGGCCGAGTTCGACGTGGCCACCCGTGGTGCCCTCTCCGGGCGGCCGGACTCGCTGTTCGTCGCCTCGTCGCCGAGCCGCGGTTCGGTCGTGAACGGAGAGGAGCGGTCGGCATCGAACAAGCGACAGCGAGATACCGTGATTCCCGTCGACGACGAACTCGCGAGCGTACTCGCCCGCTGGCTGGCGATTCGGCCGGATGCGCGGTCGCCCGCCCGCCCCCTGTTCTGTTCCACGAGCGAGTGGGGCCGGCGGCTGACTCCCGGCATGGCCCGCGACGTCGTCCGCCGTCACGCCAGCGCGAACGGCTGGCACCAGTCGGGCGGCGAGCCGGCCGAGAACGTCACGCCGCACTACTTCCGTCACTTCTTCACGACCCACCTCAGGGATCGAACCGGGGACAGAGGCGTCGTGAAGTACCTCCGCGGCGACGTGGCCGACGACGTCATCGACACGTACACCCACAACTGGGGGGACCGGGTGCGGGAACGGTACGAAGAGAGTGTATATTCGCTACTCTGATGTGTCGCCGCGGTTAGTTCCGTAACGGACTCGTAAACTCCATGTCGCTATATAGAATCACCTCCGCGCGGTCTGGCCGATATCGACCACCAGATGGCGGATTCGAGGGGTGGCGTGCACCCGACGGTGTGGTGCTCGAGGGGGCGATCGGCACTCGGGTGATGGGCGACCGATGGCGGCCGGACGGCACACCCGACCGTCCCTGGACGACCCGGTCACGCGACCGGCGACGGCGGTGAGATAATTACTTGAACGGAGGGTGGCATGCGGCCGTATGGCCACGCTCCGAACCGGACACGCAGTCGGGGACGGACAGTTGCAGGGGTTCCCTCCGCGCCAGCGCCGCACGGGTCGATCGGACGACGTGGACGGCACGGCGGTTCGCCGGAACGGACGCTGATGTCCGGACCAGGGTTCGCGACGATGGACGACGTATCGCCGGGCAAGACTCTCGGCGTAAGGGTGGACATCAACTCCCCGGTCGAGGACGGCGAGGTCGCCGACAACCGTCGGTTCGCCCGCCACGCGGAGACGGTGTCCGAACTGCTCGCAGATGATCACGCCGTCGTGCTCCTCGCACACCAGGGCCGCCCGGGCCGCGAGGACTTCGCGTCGCTCGCGGGTCACGCCGAGGTCTTCGCGGGCCATCTCGACCGATCGGTGGAGTTCGTCGACGACGTCCACGGCGACAGGGCGGTCGCCGCGGTCGAGGACGTCGACCCCGGCGAGGTCGTCCTGCTGGAGAACGTCCGGATGTCGGAGTCCGAACTCACCGACCGAACACCGGCCGAACACGCAGAGAGTGCACTGGTCAGCGACCTCGCCCCCCACTTCGACGCGTACGTGAACGACGCGTACTCGGCGGCCCACCGGGCGCACGCGTCCCTTGTCGGATTCCCGCCCGTCGTCCCGTCGTTCGGCGGTCGGGTGATGGCCGCCGAGTACGAGTACAACTCCAGTGTCCGCGACCGGGCCTTCGACGGCCCGGTCACGATGGTCCTCGGCGGGACGAAGGTCGCCGACCTGGTGGGGGTGATGGAACGACTGAAGGATCGCGTGGACAACTTCCTCCTGGGCGGCGTCGTCGGTGAACTCTTCCTCCGGGCACGCGGGTACGACGTGGGCTACGACGTCGCCGACGAGACCCTCTACGACGACCAGTGGGCGGCGACGGCCGACCGCATCCGGTCGCTGCTCGCCGAGCACGACGACACGATACAGCTCCCGGTCGACCTCGCGTACGAGGGGCCGGACGGCGAACGGGCCGAAGAGACCGTCGCCGGCATCGAGAAGACCCAGCCGTTCCTCGACGTCGGGTCACAGACCGTCACGACCTACGCCCCGTATGTGCGCGAGTCGGCCGCGACGTTCGTGAAGGGCGCCCTCGGAGTCTTCGAGGACGAACGGTTCGCCCACGGGACCGTCGGCGTGCTCGAGGCGATCGCCGAGGGCGATGGCTTCTCGGTCGTCGGCGGGGGCGACACCGGCCGTGCCATCTCGCTGTACGGGCTGGACGAGACGGCCTACGACCACGTCTCGCTCGCCGGCGGCGCCTACCTGCGCGCGCTCACCGGCGATCCGCTCCCGGCGGTCGAGGCCCTCCAACGATACCGGCCGGACGAATGACTGCAATGCGAGACAGTGGCCCTCGTGTGTGGCTGATTCGAGCGCGCCCGTGCGACGAACACAGAGAGCGGAGAGGTGGAGAAACGACCGCGCTGCAGTGTGGAGGCGGGAGGAGCGGTCGGTGACCGGTGAGTGCGGGCCGTTCAGAACGTCAGCCAGTCGGTGGTGAGTTCCGGTTCGCGGAGGTGCCAGCGCTGGCGGCCGCCGGTCCGGACCTCGATGACGGCGTCGAACAGGGGCGAGAGCACCTGTACCACTTCGTCGCCGAAGGGCGCGGGCAGGTGGACGTGGCCCATCGCACGCGCGTCCACGAGGACGCCGGAGAGCGCGTGGAAGAACTCGAAGGTCGCCTCGCGGTCGTGGGCCGCGAGCACGGTGTCCGCGGAGTCGAAACACACCCGGAGCTGTGCGGGGTCGAGGCCGCCGGTCGCCGCGTCTATTTCGTCGACTTCGGCCCGGATGGCGCCGATGAGGTCGCTCAGGTCGCCGTCCACCGTCCGGACCCCCGGGTCGGGGGCGGCGGGTCCGGCGGCCGGCCCGGCCGACGGTCCACCGTGACCGGCGATCCCCGCGTCGGCGGCGTGGGCTGCCGACGCCGAGCGGGCGTCTGTCGCGTAGTGGATCCGTCGCGTCCCGGGTCCGGCGTCAGCCTGCTGCCGGTCCGTCGAGACGACGAGCCGTCGGCGGGTCTCGTTCCCCTCCCCGGAGAGCCGCGTGCACGCGCCCGCCAGCGAGTCGTGGGCGACGCCGGCCAGGAGGAGCATGCTCCCGCGGCGCTTGAGGTCCGCCAGGGCGTCCGAGAATTCGGCCGCCACCGTCGTGTCGTCTGTATCCTCCCGCGTCATCCTCTCATTATATTTCTCGTCATCCCGTGTAATAAAGATTCTGATGGGGGAGATGCGGACAGGAACGGTCGATCGGACCGGTCCGAGCGGACGCAGCGGGCGGTCGTGGGGTCAGACCGGATCGAACCGGTAGCCGGACCAGGACTGGCTCTCCGCCTCGCGAATGCCGGCGTCCGGGTCCCGGAGGTCGTCGGCCGCGACCGGGCGGACCCGGTCGCCGATCTCGACGTCCGGTCGGGTGAGCTGTCCCGCGGTCCGGACCTCGCGACCGTCCACGTCGAACGCGACGATGGCGACGTGGTTGGGCGTCCGGACCCCGGGCGGCGTGGCGGTGTTCGTCGTCCACGTCAGCACCGTGCCCACCGCGTCGGCCAGGGAGTGCTCGGCCTCCTGTGGAGCGCCACAGGTGGGACAGCGGGGGTGGGGCGGACAGGTGAGGTGGCCCTCGGGACACTCGCCGGCGACGAGGTCGCCCTCGGTGATCCGGGTCATCGCGCCGCCTCCAGGACGGTGGTGGTGACGCAGTTCCCGAAGCCCCCCACGTTACACGCGAGGCCGACATCGGCGTCGACCTGTCGCGGCCCGGCGCGACCCAGCAACTGCTCGTAGAGCTCGTGGACCTGGGCGACCCCGCTCGCCCCGAGGGGGTGACCCTTGGACTTGAGTCCGCCGGAGGTGTTGACGGGCAGTGCGCCGTCCCGGGCGGTGACGCCGTCCATCGCCGCCTTCCAGCCCCGCCCCTTTTCGAAGAAGCCGAGGTCCTCGCTCTGGAGGAACTCGAGGATGGTGAACATGTCGTGGAGCTCCGCGACGTCGACGTCGTCCGGTCCCAGGCCGGCCATCTCGTAGGCGATCTCGGACGAGTCGACGACGCCGCCCATCCTCGTCGGGTCCTCGCGCTCGTGGACGACGTGGGTATCAGTCGCGCCGCCGATGCCCGCGACGGTGACGTACTCCGCTGCGTACTCCGGGGCGACCGACTCGGGACAGAGCAACAGCGCGGCACTGCCGTCGGAGATGGGGCAGAAGTCGTAGAGCCGCAGGGGGTCGGCCACGATGGGCGACTCGAGGGCGGTCTCGACGTCGATCTCCGTCTGGAACTGCGCGTGGGGGTTGTCGACGCCGTTGTGGTGGTTCTTGACCGCCACGCGGGCGAGTGACTCGCGGGGTGCGTCGTACTCGTGGAGGTAGCGGCGGGCGGTGAGACCCGCGAAGGAGGGGAGTGTCACGCCGTGGCGGTACTCGACCGGGTGGGTGAGCGAGGCGATGACGTCCGTGGCCTCGGCGGTCGAGCGGTGCCGCATCTTCTCCCCGCCGACGAGGAGGGTGAGGTCGCTCGCGCCGGAGGCGACCGACTGCCACGCGGCGTACAGGCCGGCCCCGCCCGAGGCGGAGGTCTGGTCGACGCGCTGTGTGTACGCCGGCACGGCACCGAGGTCACTCGCGAGCGCGTTCGGCGTGCCCGACTGCCCCTCGAACTCGCCGCTGGCCATGTTCGAGACGTAGAGGTGGTCGACCGCCGACGGGTCGACGCCCGCGTCGGTGAGGCACGCGTCGCCGGCCTCGGCCAGGAGGTCGCGGATCCACAGCCCCTCCCGGTGACCGAAGTCGGTCATCGATGCCCCGACGATGGCTACGCGGTCCATACGGGACACACCACCAACGGGGGTTTCAGGTTTGCCCTCCGGAGCGGTCCGCGTGGCGGGATCGGCGTCTCCCGCGTGGGTTCAGGCCGTCAGTCCGCCGTCGACGGTGACGGTCTCGCCGGTGACGTAGCTCGCGTCCGGACTCGCGAGGAACGACACGACGGCGGCGACCTCTCCGGGGTCGGCGAATCGCGTGAGCGGGACGTCCTCGCGCAGGCGCGCGCGGCGGTGCTCGGGGATGTCGGCGGTGAGATCGGTGTCGACGTACCCCGGTGCGACGCAGTTCGCGGTGACGTCGTAGCGCGCGAGTTCTGCCGCGGCCGCGCGCGCGTGAACCCCTCGAGGCCGGCGTTCGCGGCCGCGTAGTTCGCGCGACCGCGAGCGCCACGACGCGCGGCGACGCTGGAGACGCTCACCAGCCGGCCGTCCGCGGCCGCGCGGAGGTACGCGAGACACGCCGCGGTCACGGCGTAGCTGCCGTCGGGAGCCACGTCGAGCACCCGACGCCAGCGCTCGCGGTCCATCTCGGCGAGGCTCGCGTCCGCGGTGACGCCCGCGTCGTTGACCAGCACGTCGACGGGGCCGAGCGCGTCCCGGACCCGTTCGACCATCGCCTCGACGGCCTGTGGATCGGTGACGTCCCCGCGAACCGCGACGGCCTCGCCGCCAGCCGCCTCGACGGCGGTGACCGTCTCCGCCGCGGCGTCCTCGCGCTCGCGGTAGTTCACGGCGACCGCGATTTCCTCCCGGCGAGTGCCGTCGCGATCGCACGCCCGATGCCG
Organism: Halobacteriaceae archaeon; assembly: GCA_042217215.1. Classification (GTDB taxonomy): domain Archaea; phylum Halobacteriota; class Halobacteria; order Halobacteriales; family Halobacteriaceae; genus JBDGTC01. Next base: position 2,782 of record JBDGTC010000087.1, on the reverse strand, counting down.
CGGGCGGCGCCCGTCACCAGAGCGGTGCGGGGCATCACCGACCCTCCCGCGAGCGCTCGTCGCTCCGTCGCGTCGTAGCGGTGTGCACGCACGGGGTGGCGCGGCGGCGGGCCTTGACCCTTCCGTCGACACGGCGCGGGTCCCGGTCGAGAGGTGCGTCGAACGGCTTTTGCGAACCGCGGGCGAACTCGAGGACCGTGCCACCGGCGACCGGCGACGGCTCGGGTCTCTCCGTCGGCGAGCGGGTCGCCCACGAGACGCGCGTGACCGCAGACGACGTCGCCGCGTTCGCCGGCGCGACGGGGGACGCCAGCCCGCTCCACACCGAGCGGGCGGCGGCCGAGGACGCGGGCTTCGACGGCCCGGTGGTCCACGGCGCGCTCCTGCTCGGCGTCGCCGGCGGGGCGCTCGCCTCGCTGCCGGGGACGCCCGTGCTGCGCGAGCAGACCGCGACCTTCGAGCGACCGGCCGCAGTCGGGGACGCGGTCACCGCCGTCTGCACCCTCCGGGAGCGCTCGCGGGGCGGTCGGGAGCACTTCGACCTGCGAATCGAGGGGCCGGACGGTACGGTCCTGGTGACGGGGTCGGTCGTCGCCGTATGGGGGACGGGCGACGCCACAGCCCCCACCAAGGGGAAAGACACGTGAACGTCGGCCCCCGATGAGGACGTGATGACCGACGAGGCGGGGGACGACGAACTCGAGGAGCTCCCCGGCGGCGGCCTCTCCGCGCCCTGGGAGGGCGGTCCGAGGACCGATTCGACCGAGGGTGACGGGTCGGACGACCGGTCGCGCCCCGGACGGGACACGGACGACGGAGCGACCGACAGCGGCGCCGCGAGCAGTGACGACGCGAGCGGTGAATCAGACGGGGGCCCGACGGACACGGCCCCGGAGGTCTCGACGGTCGACCGCCTCGTCTTCCTCGTCCCCCGGTTCCTCGCGCTCGTCGTGTTCGTGGGCATCCCCGCGACGGTCGCGTTCTCGCTCTTCGTGGGCTACTTCCAGCTGTCGGGGCTCCACCAGGTGATCGGGCTGCTCGGGTTCGCGTTGCTCGTGCGCTGGGCACTCCGGCCCCACCTCGAGGAGTTCTTCACCCACCCCGCGGACCGCGAGGCCTGAGACGGCCGGGCGACGAGACGCCGGGCGCACGCTCGCGCCGTGGCGACGTATCCGGTCACGTGGGGACGAAGAGGAGTGGCACCATCACGAGCACGCCGGCAACCAGGCCGGTGGCGAGTTCCCTGTGGCCGTTCCCCGGGAGCCCCTCGCCGGTCTCGAGGCCCTCCGGGATGAACTCCGTGAGGACGAGGTAGATCATCGCGCCGGCGGCGAAGCCAAAGCCCATCGGGAGGAGGTTCCGGGCGACGACCACGAACCCGAAGGCCACCACCGCACCGATGGGCTGCGGGAGACTCGAGAACACGGCGGCGCCGACCATCCGCCAGCGGCTCTGCTCGAGCGTGGCGAGGGGGATGGAGATGGCGACGCCCTCCGGGATGTTGTGGATGGAGATGGCGACGGTCATGAACACGGCGAGGACGGGGATCCCGTAGCCGACCACGTCGACGCCGGTGCCGGTGCCCAGCGCGAGCTCCGCGAAAGCGACGCCGATGGCCACGCCCTCCGGGAACGAGTGGACGGTGAGGACGCCGAGCACGAGCACCAGCTTCCTGACGTCGGCCTCGGCGAGTTCGCGCGGGGTGAACTCGTGGCCCGAGATGACGCGGTGGGCGACCACCACGAGCGCGACGCCGACGAGGCCGCCCACGACGAGGTCGAGTGGCCCACCGAGGTAGCCCGCGTACTTCCGCCCCTCCTCGAGGAGGCCGAAGACGGACGCCGAGAGCATGATGCCGGAGGCGAGCCCCCAGAGCGCGACGTTCCAGCGGTCGCCGACCTCGTCGACGACGAAGAAGGGCGCCGCCCCGAGTCCGGTCGCCAGCGCCGTGACCAGGCCGGCCAGGAAGACGACGAGGAAGTCGAGCGGGGACGCCATATCCGACCTCCAGCGCCCGCCCGCATAAATCTCGGCCCGGACCCGTGCGGGACCGGATCGCGACGGGACGGCGACCGCTCCGGTCCCCGATGGAGATAGGTTTTTCACCCGGCGGTTCGAGCGGCCTGCATGGAGCAGGAGCAGACCCCCCAGGAGATCACGTCGCTGGTCGGTCGCGAGGTCTACTCGAGCAACGGTCTCTTCGTCGGCGAGGTCGAGGACATCCGCCTCACGCTCGACGAGGACGTCGTCACCGGTCTCGCGCTCACGCAACTGAACTCGGAGCTGCTCGGCGACGTGGCCGCCGGCGGCGACGGCATCGTCATCCCGTACCGGTGGGTGCGCGCGGTCGGCGACGTCGTGCTGGTCAACGACCTCGTCGAGCGCGTCGCCGCCGAGGACGACGAGAAAGAGGCCGTCGCGTAACCGGTCCGCGCCGAACCGGCGACCTTCTCCGCCGACCCGTCTCAGGAGCCGCCGTTCGAGCTCTCGCTCTCGACGCCCATCGCGTCGAAGAGCACGCGCGTGACCGCCTCCTCGGTCAGCTCCAGGAGGAGGTCACGGTTCTCGCCGCCGGCGTCGAGGCCGGTGAAGATCCCGAGCGGGATGGCGACGCTCGCCTGCGTTGAGTGGCCCGCGGTCTCGCCCATCTCGCCGAAGGCGTCGTCGAGCACGTTGGCGATGTTGACGCGGATGTCCTTCGAGCGCGCGGCGAGGTGGATGGTGTCCTCGACGATGCCGAACACCGCCGTCGTGGTGATGCCCTCGAGGTTGAGGAGCTGCT
>JBDGTC010000120.1:6771-10082 GCA_042217215.1 Halobacteriaceae archaeon | reverse complement strand
GTTCCGCTGCGACGGCGACGCCGGCGCTCCCGTAGGCGCCGACGACGGCGACGTGCGTGGACGGCCGGTCTCCACTCATGACGTCTGTCCCCCATCGGGACGCGCGCCATTGGCTCTTGGCCGCCTACTCGCAGACGTGTCGAACGCCTGAGTATACTCCGCCACTCTCCGGCCCCGCGGCCCTCTCTCCGGACGCCGTGGTCCCCACCGCACTCGCGGTCCTCCTGCCCCGGCCGTTTCTCGCCCCCGACGCCGTGCGGCCACTCGACGTCGAGGCCGGGACGCGGCGCTTCGACTGGGAGCGCGACGGCTGGCTCGGCGCCCTCGACACGCTGACGCCCGTCGCCGAGACCGCCGACGCCGAGCGGGGCGACTGCGAGGACTACGCCTTCGTCGCGGCGAGCTGGGCGCTCGCGCACGGCCGCGACGGCGTGGGCGTCGCCGTCTGCTTCGACCCCCTGCCGAGCCACGTCGTGGCGTTCGACGACGAGCGGGTCTACTCCACCGGGGAGGGCATCGTCCGGGGGAGCGGCGGGGACTACCTCGCGGCCACCGAGTACCGCTGGGCGCTCCGCCGCCGGCTCTGACCGGACCGTCCATCGGGCCCAGCGGGCGCCCCGCGACATTTCGTATCGTCGCTATTGCTATATTACTTAAGCTCTCGCCGATCGTGGCCGCATAGGCCCGCCCTTGTTCCGCGCGGGCGCCGACGCCGAAACCATGGCCACCATCCACTTCGTCGACGGCGAGACCGCCGAGCACGACCGGGTCTTCGTCGCGGAGAACGGCTGGGTGTCGGTCACCGGCGAGTCGCCGGCGATGTACCCGCCCCACCGCGTCGCGCGCATCGAGGGGGTCGACGACGTCTACTACGACACCGCGGTGCTGAGCGCGGAGGTCGGCGCGAAACGCGTCGACGACGCGGGCCGCCCGGTCCAGGAGCCGGCAATCGTGCGCCGGATGGTCTCCGAACTGGAGATCGACTGACGGGGCCGATGGAGCGCGTGGCCGTCGACGCGGCACTGGACCGGACGTACCCCGAGCGCGTGACCCTCCTCGTCGTCCCCGACGCCGGGGGCGCGAACGTCATGACCGCGGCGTGGGTCACGCGGACGTCGTTCGACCCGCCGATGCTGGCGGCGAGCGTCGGGAACGGGCGATACACCCCCGATCTGCTCGCGGACGCGTCGGGCTTCGTCGTCGCGTTCCCCTCGGTCGCGCAGCGCGCGGCCGTCCACTTCTGCGGGACGCGCTCGGGCGAGACACACCGCAAGTTCGCGGAGACCTCCCTCGAGCGGGCGCCGCCGGCGGTCGTCGACGCGCCCCTCGTGGCCGAGTCCGTCGCCTGCTACGAGTGCGAGCCGGCGGGCGCACCCGTGACGGGCGACCACACGCTGTTCGCGGGCGAGGTCGTCGCCGGACACGTCTCGGCGGCCGAGCGCAAGTGCTACCACTTCGGCGGGTTCCGCGAGCGCGGCGTCGTGAGCCTCGGGGCGGTCGAGCGGGCGGACGGAGTCGACGGCACCCCGGGCAGGGACTGAGCAGCGGGCGCCGGGGCGGGTCGCGGCGGGTTTTTGTCGGTGGCGCCCGTCGACGCTCCCGTGACGCCCGACGACGCCGTCGACGCGCTGTGGCGGGTCTGCCTCTCCGCGCCGGCGAGCTGGGGAACCGAGCGGTCGCCCGGCTCCCTCGCGGGCGGGGCCGCACGCGCGGCGGGTCTCCTGGTGCTCCCCGTGGGCTTTCTCTGTTTCGTCACGGCGCTCGTGTTCGTCCTTCCGCCGGTCGCCGTGGCGTACGACGCCGTCGACCTCGCCCGCCTGGGGCTCGGCCGAGGCGGTCCGCGCCGACCGTAAGGTAGTCGGCGGCGGCTCCCGAAGCCGGTGGCATGCGCGACGAGCAGGCCGTCCGGGAGCGGATCGCCGCCCTCGAGGCCGAGTACGACCAGTACGACCCGCCGGCGTCGGCGTACGAGGAGGGCGCGGAGGTGGCCATCCTGCGGGCCATCGAGGAGTTGCAGTGGGTGCTCGAGGAGCGCGGGGCGGACGAGGAGTTCACGACCTAGTCGGCCGACGCGGCCGGCGAGTCGGTCCCGGTGAGCCGTCGCTCGAGTTCGAACTCGCGACCGGTCAGGACGTACCCGACTTCGTCGGCGACGCCGGCGAGCCCCGGCAGCGTCCCGATGAGCCAGACCATCACCGCCACCATGACGACGAGGGACAGGCTCTGTGCGATGACCCGGTCCGCGATGAAGTACGACACCCGTCGCGTCTCGGTGGCGCCGAAGAGCGTGAGCACCGTCTCCGGGTAGAACTGGAACCACTGGTCGCCGTACGCGAGGGCGATGAACGTCACCCGGAGGATGTTGAGCACGTAGATGAGCGCGCTGAGGCCGAGTGCGACCGCGACGCGCTTGCGCAGCGGCGCCCGGACCGCCATCACCAGCCCGGAGACGACGGAGATGCTCCCGATGCCGGTGCAGGCGAGCACGACGGTCACCCACCGGGTCGCGCCGTCGCTCCCCACGAGCGTGAGCTGGCTCTCGTACCCGGTCGTCGCCATCCGGACGGCGAGGTCGTACCCGAGCAGGCCGGCTAGCGCCGCCGAGAGGTCGGCGGTGGCCTCGATGGCGGTCTCCGCGACCCCGGGGACGGCGAGGAACGGGAGGTAGATGAGCCCCATCAGCGCCACGGCGCGGGCGAGGACGAGGAGGGTCGGCCGTCGTGCCCAGGTGAGGTAGCCGACCAGCGCACAAGCCGGGACGGCGAACGCCGTCAGCACCCCCTCGACGAAGCTCTTCTGGACGAAGGCGAAGTGGGGGACGAGGAGCAGCCAGAAGACCGCGAAGAGGAGCCAGGTCGCACCCGCGAGCGCCCTCGCGCCGCGCTCGGACCGCCGCTGGAGGAGCGCACTGCAGACGAAACCCGCGACCGTCACCCAGGCGAGCGCGTCGGTGACCGGTCCCGTCATGTCGTCGCCGCTTCGGACCGAGCGACCGACTATCTTGTGGTCCCGCCGCGGTCAGTCGGCCCGCGAGCCGAACTGCCCAGCGGCGAGGGACGCACAGAGCGTCGCGACGAGTGCGACGGCGGCGGAGAACCCCGGGATGGGACCGCCCCTTCCACCGCCCGCCGTCGTGGACGTGGCGACGCCGGCTGCCGTCGTCTCCACGGCCGTGCCGTCCGTGCTCCCGGTAGTGGACGCCACCGCGGTACTGGTCCCGGCGTCCGTCGTGGTGCCGTCTGGCGTCCGGGTCGTCGACGTCGGCGCAGCCGTCGTGGGGGCCGGTAGGTCGGCGTCGGTCCCGTCGGGGT
>JBDGTC010000120.1:0-6671 GCA_042217215.1 Halobacteriaceae archaeon | reverse complement strand
GACGTCGGCGCAGCCGTCGTGGGGGCCGGTAGGTCGGCGTCGGTCCCGTCGGGGTGCTCGCCGAGGCGGCCGTGGTGGTCGTTCCAGACCGCGAGCCCGACCGCCGAACCGTTGGCCCCGAACGGGACGGAGACGTTCCACGGGTGTGTCTCGAAACCCGCCGCGCGGCCGCTCTCGTCCCCGCCGGCTGCCCGGGCGACGGCAGCGGTGTAGCGCTCGTCGCTCGCGTTCGTGACAACCGTGAGGACAGACCCCGGCGCGAGCGTCGTCCGCCCGGCCAGTTCACCCTCGGCGAGGGAGCGACTCGGTGGCGTCACCTCCACCTGCGGCTCGAGCATCGTCACGTTGACGAAGACCGACCGGGTGCCGGCCGGGTCCATGTCGGCGGAGAGTCGCCGGGCCTTCTGGAACCGCACCTGGTACACCTCGCCCGGGCTCGCGGTCACGTACTCGCCGCCCCGCTCGAAGACACGCGCGCCCGTGTCGAGCTGGAACAGCAGGTGGTAGTAGTCGATGCCGCTCCGGAAGGTGAGCGCGTCCGTTTCGAGTGCACGCTGGAGGTCGAGGGTCTTCGGCTCGCCGCCGGTCGGCGCCGCCGAGCGGGACAGGTTCTGGACCATCTCGAACTCGTAGTAGCCCATCGCGATCAGCCAGAGCAGGGCCTCGTCGCGCGACCCGTTGGCGTTCTCGATGGCGTACTCGGCGGCGCCGTAGAACCCGCCACCCCACGGGGCCAGCAGCAGCGTGTCGTTGACCGCGACTTTCCGGTCGCCCTCGGCGCTCAGCGCGCCGTCGACGGTGTCGCCGTACGCTCCCGGCTCGTCGTACACCTCGGCGAGGCTCTCGAAGTGCGCGCCGGCCGGCGCCGTCATGGGGTCGATGCCCTCGGTCTCGCCCTCGACCACCCTGAGGCGTGCGGTCATCGAGTGCTCCTGGAGCACCGCACCCGGGTCGCGGCCGGCCCCGACGTAGATGTCGTAGGCGCTGGTATCGGTGCTCTTCGTCTTCCAGACGAGCTGTCCGTCGGGGAGTGCGGGCTGGCTCAGGCGGGTGACCGTCCCGCTCGTCGCCTCGAAGGCGGTGTCCTCGTGCCCGAGCTCCCACGTGTTGACGTGGAGCTTCACGACGCCGTCGCCGTCCGTGTCCCGCACGGTGACGTTCGCCCAGAACGTGTGGTTCGTGTTCCGGGCCCCGGTCATCACGAACGTCACGTTCTCGGTGCCCGATAGCTCGACGGTGTACGGTCGCCGGAGCGGGTCGCCGACCGCGATCTCGCGGTACGGGTCGACGACCACGGCCGACGCGTTCGACTGTGCGCCAGCGTTCGCCTGCGGGGCGGCGGTGGCCTGCGTGGCGGTCCCGCCGCCCGCGGACGCGGCGACGCCGCCGAGCGCCGAGGCCACGACCACGACCGACAGGAGCACCGCCTGTGACGGATGCACGTCCATTGTGAGTCCGTGTGGTTCCCGTAGGCAGTCACACATATACGCTTCCATGACAGGCCTCGATACGCCGCCCGTCCCCGGAAATCCGAATCGTTTTAGGCCGCGGCTCCGACCCGTCGGCCATGCAACGACGCGCTGCGGCGGTCTCCGCCGTGGTTCTCCTGCTCGTCGCCGCGGGCGCCTACGTCTTCATCGGCGTCGTCGAGGAGCCAACCGTGAGCGTCGAGTCGACCCACGAGCTATCGACGGGCGACACGGTCACCGTGGGGGATCGGACCTACACGCTGGTCTCGATGGGCGGCGACGCGGGAACGCTCTCGTGGACGAACACCTCCGCCCGGTACACGGCCACCTTCGAGAACAACTCGACCGTCGACCCCGTCCAGGTCGCCTGGTCCGGCCAGACGAACCGGGTCGAGCGCACGCTGGCCAACGGGTCGACCGTCCACTACAACGGGACGGACCACCGCGTCGCCGTGGCACCGGGCGAGACGCCCACGTCGTTCCGCCTGCTGAAGGTCGCCGGGCCGTCGAACGTCTCCTTCGCGGTGGGCGACCAGCTCACGTACGACGGCGCGATCTGGACCGTCTACGAGGTCACCTCGGCGGCCGTGACCCTCGCCCGCGCGGACGACCCGTACCGGGTAGTCGTCGAGAACGCCACTGACCCGACCACGTTCACGTTCCGCCAGGACCTCAACGTCACGCGCGTCCTCCGCGAGAACCCGGCGGTCGAGAACCGCGTCCTTCGCGGCGGCGGCGAGCGCTTCGTCCGGTACCACAACGGCTCCACGGCCCCCCTCGCCGAGTTCCTGCCTGAACCCGAGACGGAGACGTTCGCCGAGGGCGACGACCTCGAGTACGCGGGCAACGTCACCACCGTCGCCGCGGTGACCACCGAGTCGGTCACGCTCGCGTGGGAGGGCGTGCGCACCAACACGGTCAGGGCCACGAGCGGCTCGAACGTCACCCTCTCCGGGCGGACCTACCTCGCGTTCGTGCCCGACGACTCGACGCTCGTCCTGAGCACCGACTTCTCGGGCTACCGCCACAGCCAGGACCGCATCGCGTACTACCACGAGCGCGTCGACGGGCTCTGGGGCGTCGCCATCCTGAGCACGCTCGCCGCCGTCCTGCTCCTCGCGATGGCGTACCTGCCGTCGCGGTACTGACCCGGCGGGCCCGACCCCCGAACGCCCACCGGCTCGTCCGGCCTCGCTCCGTAACACTCACGGCGGTCGGCCCTCCGACAGGAGACATGAACGCCGTCGACGACTCGCTCGAGCTGTACGGGACCGTGCTGGGGGCCCTCCTCGTTCTCGTCGTCCTGGGCACCCTCGCGGGGCAGCCCTGGCGGTACGGGTCGGCCGCCGTCGCGGTCGCGAAGGTCCTCGGCGTGCTCGTCGTGCTCGGTCTGGGCGCCGGGCTGATCTGGCTGTCGCGGCGGGGGTGAAGCTGGTTCTGACGTGCGTTCGTCGCCGGAGCGGGCCGAGCGGGAGTTGAACCGCGGTCGGACGTGCTCGCTCCGCTGCGCCCGCCCTCCCTGATTCAAATCCCGCTCTGCCGGTTCGCTCCCCGCCTCGCTGTCGCTCGGCGGCTCGCTGCACGGGCCGAGAGGGATTTGAACCCCCGACCGTCTGGTGTCTTCCACGCCCGCGCCCGTGCGCAGACCCGATAAAAGCCAGACGCTCTACCGGACTGAGCTATCGGCCCACACCGGTGGGTCGTGAGGCCGGCGCCTAAACGTTTCGTGTCGGCACGACGAGGTCGCGTCTCTGGGCATCGACCGATACAATTATTAACCCGAATGATGGATAGCCATATCCATGGTTCAGGGTGACAAAGGCAGAGCCAGTACAGCAGGCGGACGGCGTGGCGCCCGGGCAGTGGTGCTCGCAGCGCTCGTCGTCTGCTCGATGGTCGCCGCGTCCGTCGCGTTCGCGGGGGCCGTCGGCGCACAGGCAGACGAACCGGTCGCGGGCTTCGCACAGTCCGGTGCGACCCACAACGCTCGGGTGGGTGACCTCGTTAGCAAGCCGTTCACGATCGAACTGGGGAGCACGAAGAACGCGACCGTCGTATTCTCCGGCGCCCGGACCACCAACGTCTCCGACTTCTGGGCCAACGTCACCGTCCACGACGGCGACGGCGACGGCATCGTGAAGCTCAACATCAACACGTGGGAGCTGGGACACTCGAACCCGTTCATCGTGAAGGACGGGTCGATCCTCAATTACAGCCAGACCCAGTACGCCGAGGACTCGATGATCATCCCGTCGTCGACGGACCTGGACGACGGCGCGTACTCCCTGTACCTCGGCCCCGGGACGAACCCGGCGGACGTGCTGCAGTCCTACCAGAGCAACGCACGCCTGATGATCGACAACGGCGAGATCGGTGACTTCGACGGCGCGACTGCACCCGGAGCTTACCCGATCAATACGCTCCGGGACGTTTACAAGACGCCCCCGGACGTCTTCGCTCGACTCCGTCCGAACGTCAGCGCCGAGATGGACTCCATCGTCGCCGACGGCGACAAGGTCATCCTCTCGCCGTGGGGGAGCGGCTTCGTCGGCCCGCTCCGACACGCGATGGAGATGGAGAACATCTCCACGCCCGAGCAGGCCACCGACTGGGCGATGGCGAAGGGGTACATCAACTTCAGCGTCCGCCAGACCAACAACCCCAACGGCACCCCGGCGAAGGTCCTGGACTACGACAAGGCGGTCGCGACCGGCGGCATCCAGGTCGACTTCCGCCACGGCTACAAAAAGATGCTGTTCGTGCTGAACACGACGATTCCGATGTTCCAGCGCGGCGGCAGCGGGGAGTACGTGGACATGGGTATCGGCGAACGCTACATGTCGACGTTCCAGAAGAAGGGTCGCGCCGACCCCGCTCCGGACTACTCCAGGATGATCACCGACAACTTCACGGTGGTCCAGCGGAACCTCGAGCCTAACTCGCCGGTCGCCACGCTCGAGGACAGCGAACTCGGCGGCGTCACGACGCTCGCGCCCGGCACGAAGCTCGACATCTACGTGAAGGAGGCCGGGACGGACAACACCTGGAAGTTCGACGCGAACGTCGAGGTGCGCCCCGGCATCCGTGACGCCCACCCGCCGAAGGACGGCGTCTTCGAGACCCACCCGTTCAACTTCTCCGTCGACCTCGGTGACGTCGACGCGACGAAGGTCCGCATCGCGGTGTGGGCCAAGGGCTACGGCCGGATCGGGACGTACCCGCCGGGCCTCGACAAGATGGACATCGAGCCCGACAAGACCGTTGCGCCGCCGGATCCGTCCCCGACGACGACCGACACGGGCGACGGCGCCGGCACGGCGACCACTACCGAGGGTGGCCAGGGGACGAGCGCCGGCACCACGGCGCCCGGCACCTCCGGTCCGTCCGACACCACCACCAGCGGTGGCGGCGGTGGCGGTGGCGGCATCCCCGGCTTCACCGCGACCGTCGCGCTCGTGGCGATCGTCGCCGCGGCGCTCATCGCGCTCCGCCGCGAGTAAGAGCTACCGACGCGGTTTTTTTCTTTCGACGCGCTCGCCGACCAGCCGCGGCCGTCGCGGTCGCTGGCGGGCGCGTCGACCGACCGCAGAAACTGCCTCAGTCCTCGAAGTACGCCGCGAGCGCGCGGTTCACGACGTCGCCGGGCGACGTGCCCTCGACCGCCGAGCGCCGCCGCAGTTCGTGGTACTGCTCGCGGTCGAGCACGAGCGTGATCTCCCCGGGCGTGACGCCGCGCTCGGCGAGCGCCGAGGCGGCCGACCGCCCGTCGTTCACCTCGCTCGCGATGGCGCGCACCTCGCGGACCGTGAGGTCGCCGTCGAGGACGGCCCACGCGAGCGCGTAGCGGTCGGCGCCGCCCACGCGCGCGATGTGCTTGGCCGCCGTCGGCGGGATGTCACCCCGGGCGACGTGGCTCCGCACGGCGCGCGGGAGGTCGTGGACGCGCGCCCACTTCCGGATGAAGGGGACCGTGACGGGGTCGCCCGCCCGCGCCGCGGCGCCCTTGTACGAGCCCTCGGCGCGCACGAGCGCGGCGCACGCCGCCGCGCCGCGGAGCATGTAGATGGAGTCCTCCGCGCCGGTCGCCTCTGCCGCGAACGAGCGCGCTGTCTCGGCCGCGCGCTCCACGCTCTCGGGGTCGTCGGGGTCGAAGGAGACGGCCTCGCGGGCGCGCTCGCCCGCGACGGCCTCGTCGCCGCGGATGACGGGGCGCCCGACGGGCGATTCGCGGTCGGTGGGGACCGGCTCCTCGTCGCTCATCGTCTCTCACTCCGCGGCCGCTCGCAAAAGGGCACCGCTCGCTCAGTCGTCGGCCGTCGCCGCCTCGTCGTCGCGGCGCGCGCCGAGGTGCTCCCAGACCTCGGTGCAGCCACAGCCGTCCGCGACGTCCTCGACGTGGTCGCGCACGCCCGGTTCCTCGGCCTGTGCGTGCTGCTCGCTCATGCCGCGCTCTCCCGTGTCGGTTCGCCGCGTCGGTGTCGGTCCGGCCAGTGCATCGTTGAACACGTGTACCGGTCCCGTCACCATAAGGCCGCCCACGCCAGCAATCCCGGCCCCGGCTCCCGAGTGCAGGAAAGAACTGACGCATTCTCCGACGGCGGCTGGAGCCACGACGCGCCCGGAGACCGTCTCGAGGGGCGCCATGGCGCGCGTTCCGGTCCGTCTGCGACGCACACCGCCCGCCCACCGGGCTCCGCCCCCCGACTGCCGGAGACCGCACGGGGGCGTCGCCCCTGACCCCCGCCGGTGTGCTCGCGCCGGCGCCGCGCGTGTACGCTCGCTCCTCCGGAGCGCGTCCGACGGTTCCCATCAGACCTCGACCGTCTCGCCGAGGGCCGGGGCCGACGCCTCGACCCCGTCGGCCCGGAGCTCCTCGGCGAAGGCGACACACCGGTCGCCGTGGTTCACCAGCACCCGCGCGTCGGGGTACGCCGAGAGGAGGGCCCGGAGGCCCTCGCGGTCGGCGTGCGCGGAGAAGTCGTGGGCCTCGACCCGCGCGCTGACGGGGAGGACGCGCCCGTCGAAGGGCGCTCGCCCCGTCTCGAGGAGTTCCCGACCGGGCGTCCCCTCGACCTGGTACCCGGTGAGCGCGACGAGGTTGGTCGGACTCGAGCGCACGGCCGGCACGTACGTCATCGCCGGTCCCCTCGAGAGCATCCGTGATGTAATTCTGCTAGTACTCAGAATCGGGAAAATCGCAAG
>JBDGTC010000080.1:0-10082 GCA_042217215.1 Halobacteriaceae archaeon | reverse complement strand
CCGACGCCGGCGGCGAGCGCCTCGCCGTCGAGTTCTCCGAGGAGCTGGCGTGCACGCACTGCGGCGTCGACCTCGCCGAGATCGAGACCCGCTCCTTCTCCTTCAACAGCCCCCACGGCGCGTGCCCGGAGTGCGAGGGGATCGGCGAGACGAAGGAGGTCAGCGAGGACCTCGTCGTCACCGACCCCTCGAAGCCGCTGAAGGACGTCTTCGAGCCGTGGAGCTACGACCGCACCTACTACCGCCGCCGGCTCGACTCCGTCGCCGAGCACTTCGGCGTCTCCGTGCACACGCCCTTCGAGGAACTGGACCCCGACGTGCAGGAGGCCTTCCTCCACGGCACAACCGAGCAGGTGGTCTTCGAGTGGACGACGCGGAACGGCACGCGGCACAAGGAGCAGCGCTTCGAGGGCGTCGTGCCGAACCTCGAGCGCCGGTACGTCGAGACCGACTCCGACGGCACGCGCGAGCACATCGAGGAGTTCATGTCCGTCACGACGTGCCCCGCCTGCGACGGCACGCGGCTCAAGCCCGAGTCCCGCGCCGTGCTCGTCGGCGACACGGACATCACCGAGGTCAACCGGATGTCCATCGGCGACGCGCTGGCGCACTTCGAAGGGCTGGAGGAGCGCCTCGACGAGCGCCAGCGCGCCATCGCCGCGGAGATCCTCAAGGAGATCCGCGCCCGGCTGGGCTTCATGTGCGAGGTCGGGCTGGAGTACCTCACGCTCGACCGGGAGGCGTCGACGCTCTCGGGCGGGGAGTCCCAGCGCATCCGCCTCGCGACCCAGATCGGCTCGGGGCTCGTGGGCGTGCTCTACGTCCTCGACGAGCCCTCCATCGGGCTCCACCAGCGGGACAACGACCGGCTCCTGAACACGCTGGAGGAGCTGCGGGACCTCGGGAACACCCTCATCGTCGTCGAGCACGACGAGGCCACGATGCGCCGGGCGGACACCATCGTCGACATGGGGCCCGGTCCGGGTCGCCACGGCGGCGAGGTCGTCGTCAACGGCGACGTCGAGGCCATCAAGGACTGCGAGGAGAGCGTCACCGGGGACTACCTCGCCGGGCGGAAGCAGATCCCCGTGCCCGACCCCGGGGAACGCCGTGACTGGTCGGAGACGCTGACGGTGCGTGGCGCCCGGCAGCACAACCTCGCGGACGTGGACGTCGACCTCCCCGTCGGCGCCTTCACCGCCATCACGGGCGTCTCCGGCTCCGGGAAGTCCACGCTGATGCACGACGTGCTCTACAAGGGGCTCGCCCGGGAGATGAACGACAACACCGAGGTCGACCCCGGCGAGCACGACGCCATCGAGGGCGTCGAGCAGATCGAGCAGGTGCGGCTCATCGACCAGTCGCCCATCGGGCGCACGCCGCGCTCGAACCCCGCGACGTACACCAACGTCTTCGACCACGTCCGCGAGCTGTTCGCGGAGACGAAGCTCGCGCGCCAGCGCGGCTACGAGGTCGGGCGCTTCTCGTTCAACGTGAAGGGCGGGCGCTGCGAGGCCTGTGGCGGTCAGGGCACCGTCACCATCGACATGAACTTCCTCTCGGACGTCACCGTCCCCTGCAAGGAGTGCGGTGGCGCGCGGTACAACGACGAGACCCTCGAGGTGGAGTACAAGGGGAAGACCATCGCCGACGTCCTCGAGATGACCGTCGGCGAGGCCCACGAGTTCTTCGAGCACGACACCCGCATCGCGCGCCGGCTCCAGCTCCTCCGGGACGTCGGCCTCGACTACATGAAGCTCGGCCAGCCCTCCACCACGCTCTCGGGCGGCGAGGCCCAGCGGGTGAAGCTCGCGGAGGAGCTGGGCAAGCGCGACTCCGGCGACACGCTCTACCTCCTCGACGAGCCCACCACCGGCCTCCACTCCGCGGACGAGCGCAAGCTCATCGACGTGCTCCACCGCCTCGCCGACCGCGGGAACACCGTGGTCGTCATCGAGCACGAGCTCGACATGGTGAAGAACGCCGACCACGTCGTCGACCTCGGTCCCGAGGGCGGCGACGCGGGCGGGCAGGTCGTCGCCACCGGCACCCCCGAGGCGGTCGCGCGCACCGACGAGTCCCACACCGGGCGCTACCTCCGCCACAAGCTCCCCGCCGTCGACCGCGAGGGGCCGCGGACCGGCGGCGACGCGGCGGCGGGCGCCACCGGCGGCGGGAGCGGCGACGCCGCGGCCGACGCCGAGGAGACCGAGGAGGCCGACTCCCCGGCCGCCCCCGCGACCGACGACTGAGTCCGGGACGGTCCGAAATTCGGCTTAATCGTGGGACGGGACGCCGATTAACGCGGGTTAACCGACCCGAATCGTGGGCGATCGTCGACCCGGTTCATGGTGTCGGAGCCCGAGGTCCCGAGTGCGATGCCCGCTCCGAAGACCCTCGCCGCGGCGCTCGCCCTCCTGCTGGCCGTGGGCGGCGCCGCGGCCGCGACCGGCGGCGCAGTGCCGCTCGCCAGTACCGCAGCACCGACCGACGCGTCCGCCGCGGACGCCCCCGCGCCCGCCGACGTCGAGGTGGACGCGAGCTACGACGACGGCCAGCTCGTCCTGACCGTGACCGACGACGGCTCGCCCGTGGAGAACGCGAGCCTCGTCGTCGGGGCCGACGGTGCCGATGAATCCGACGCCGAGGCGGCCGACGGCGACGACTCCGACGGCGACGAGTACCGCATCGTGACCGACGTCAACGGCACCGCGACCGTGAACCTGAGCGCCGACGCCGGAGAGGTCGAGGTCAGCCTCGAACACCGTGGCGTCGAGGGCGAGCTCGCGTACGCCCTCGCGAACGGGAGCCTCGACTTCCAGTCGGAGGAGTACGAGTACGAGGCCGAGGACGAGAGCGAGGAAGACGACGAGAGCGAGGAGGACCGTGGAGACGCGGCCGCCGACGGTGACGACAGCGACGAGGCCGGCGACGAGGACGAGGCGGCGAACGCCAGCGCCGCGGCGAGCGCCGACGCGGCCGCGGACGGCGACGACTCGGACGAGGAGAGTGACGCCGACGCCGAGAGCGAGACCGACGACGTCGACGCCGACGACACCACGGACGCAGACGACAGCGACGCCCAGGATGCCGACGACGCCAACGACGCCGAGGACGCTCCTGACGTCGAGGGCAGTGACGCCGCCGACGCCGGGCAGTCTGACGACGCCGACGACCCGGACGACAGCGACGGCGAGAGTGACGACAGCGACGACGTCGACGGCGACGACAGCGACGACAGCGACGACTGACGCGGTCGGTCCACCCGGCCGTACGCCGTCCCCCTGGCCCCCTCCCCCGCTGACGCGACCCCTCCACCGGTTGCACGATCGGGCCCCATCCCCGGTGAACCAGAGTCCCGTCCCGGGCCCGGCCACGCGCGGTTTTTTCTCCCGTCCCGCGGAAGGTCGCTCCATGCGCTGCTACGCCGCGATGCGCGACGGGCTCCTGGTCTGTGACCGCGACGGTGGGGACTGGACCGTCGCCGAGCGCTTCGCCGACCACGCCCTCGAGTGCGTCGCCGCCCACCCGGACCGCCCCGACCGGGCGTTCGCCGGCACGTTCGAGACCGGACTCCACCGCACCACGGACGCCGGCCACACGTGGGAGCGGGTCGGGGCCGACGCCATCGACCCCGGGGAGGACCCGGACACCCGCGAGCGACGCGGCGTCCCCGGGGGCGGCGTCTCCGCGATGTCCCTCGCGGTGAACCCGGCGGACCCCGACGAGGTGTGGGTCGGGACCGAGCCGAGCGACCTCTTCCACTCGACGGACGGCGGGGACACCTGGACGCGGGTGGACGGCTTCGCCGACCTCGAGAGCCTCGACGACTGCGCCTTCCCGCCGCGGCCCTACACGCACCACGTGCGGTGGATCGAGGTCGACCCGGCCGATACCGCGCGGGTGTACGTCGGCGTCGAGGCGGGCGCGTTGCTGGTCACGCCGGACCGCGGCGAGACGTGGGTCGAGCGCCCGCCCGGGTCGCGCCGGGACAACCACACGCTCGCGACCCACCCCGACGCGCCCGGCCGGGTCTACTCGGCGGCGGGCGACGGCTACGCCGAGTCGGACGACGCGGGGGAGTCGTGGGACCACCCCGAGGACGGCCTCGCGCACGGCTACGTGTGGGGACTGGCGGTGGACCCCGGCGATCCCGACCGGGTGCTCGTGTCGGCGGCCCACGGCGCGGGCGAGGCCCACCGCGCGGCGAGCGCGGACGCGCACCTCTACCGCTCGGTCGGGGGCCCCGAGGACCGGACCTGGGCGCGGCTCGCGGACTGCGGGCTCCCCACCGGCGAGGGTGTGGTCCGCGCGGCACTGGCCGGCGGCCGGACGGCCGGGGAGTTCTTCGCGCTCACGAACCGCGGGCTCTTCAGGACCGGCGACGGTGGGGACTCCTTCGACCGGGTCGGGGCGACGTGGCCCGATCGGTACCGCGACGCGACCGGCCGCGGCGTGGCGGTGGTGTGACCCGCGCGGTCGTCGACCATCCGACACGGATATTGGCCCGCGCGCACATCGTCGACCGACATGTGGGACTTCGCGGTGGTCGGCGCGGGGCCGGCGGGGGCACGGTTCGCCCGACAGGCCGCCCGCCGCGGCCACGACGTCGTCGTCTTCGAGCAGGGCACCGTCGGCGAGCCCCTGGCCTGCTCCGGGCACGTCAGCCTCGACGTCTGGTCGTACCTCCCCGACGCCGCCGGCCCCGACCCGGCCGCGGACCGCGCCGACACCGGCACCGCCGCGAACGCCGAGCGCGCCGGGGGCACGCGCGCCGAGCTCTTCCAGAACGCCATCCGCGGCGCGCGCTTCCACGTCGGCGGTCCGGAGAGCCGGGCGTACCCGTTCTACAAGGACCGCCCGGTGTCGAACGCCATCGACCGCGTGGGGCTCGACCGGGCGCTGGCGGACGGTGCCGCGGCGGCCGGTGCCGACCTGCGCGAGCACCACACCGTGACGAGCGTGACCGAGCACGGAGACCGCGCGAGCCTCGAGGTGTCGGGGCCCGACGGGACCGAGACCCACGAGGCTCGTCTCGTCGCGGGCTGTGACGGGCCGAACTCCCGGGTCCGGCGCTCGGTGGGCCTCCCCGAACCCGACGAGTTGCTCCACGGCGTCCTGGGCTTCGACCCGGCGCCCGACCACCAGGACTTCGTCGACGTCCACCTCACCGTCCCGCGCTTCTTCGCGTGGCGCATCCCGCGGGGCGACGCCGGCGTGGAGTACGGTCTCGCGGCGCGGCCGGGCGCCGACGGCGCGGACGACGCGGACGACGCCGGACCGCAGGTCGGCGAGCGCTTCGAGTCGCTCGTGGCGGACTACGGCGCCGAGATCGACCGGCGGTGCTCGGGTGCCATCCCGATCGGCCCGCCGGAGACGGTGACCGGCGACCGGACGCTCCTGATCGGCGACGCCGCGGCGCAGACAAAGCCGTTCACGGGGGGTGGCATCCGGTACGGGATGACGGCCGCGGACTGCGCCGCGCGGACCGTCGACCCCGCCGACCCCGCCACCCTCGCTGCCTACGAGGACGCGTGGCGCGACGAACTCGCGCGCGAGATCCGACTCGGCCACCTCGTTCGCCGGGCGTACTCGCTACCCGCGCCGGTCCAGCGACTCGGCCTCCGGGCGTTCGCCGGCGAGATCGGGGTGCACATGGACCGCCCGACGTCGCTGTTCTCCCGGGCGCAGCTGCGGGCGATGCTGCCGTTCTGAGCCGGCGACGCCGTCCGGCGCCGTCACCGCCCCGTCCCGGCTGCCGCTCGGGCCGCGCGGCGCTCACTCCTCGGTGCCCGCCGTGGCCGGCGTCTCGGGGTACGCGGGCACCCGGGCCGAGCGCTCGCTGCCCTCGACGAAGGGGAGGACGACCGGTTCCGCGCCGACCGGCGACCCGTCGACCCGGACGCCCGCCGGGGTGGCGTCGTGCTCGACGGTGGCGAACGCGATTGGCGCCTCCACGGAGGGGCTGTCGACCGCACGGGTGACCGTCCCGACCGATGCCCGGGTGGACGCCGCGTCGGAGGCGCCACCCGCTCCGTCGCCCGGCGCGGCGAGGCCGAGGACCTCGTCGCCGGCCGCGGGGAGGGCGTCACACCGCAGACCCACCAGCCGCCGGCTCGGGCGCCCGCGGTTCTCGACCCGCGAGACGACCTCCTGACCGACGAAACAGCCCTTCTCGAAGTCGATGGCGTTCCGGACGCCCGCGACGTTCGGGATGGTGCCCGCGAGTTCGGTCTCGAACAGCGGGGTGCCGGCCTCGAGGGTGAGCACGTCCCAGGTCCGGCGGCCGACCGGGACCGCGTTGAGCCCGTAGTTCAGGAGCGCGTCGAAGACCGCGGCCGGCGCGGACTCCGCGACGGGCCGCTCCTCGCCCGCCGCGACGGCGGGGGCCTCGTTCCGGTCGGCCGCGGTGTCGGCGGCGACGACGACCTCGTACCCCTCCTCGCCGGCCGGCGCGTCGGTCCGGACGACCGTGACGCCCACGTCGTTCATCCGCCCGCGGACGAAGGCGAGCCGGTCGTCGGGGGCGCTCGCGCCGTTGAGGACGCTCGCCACCTTCTCGGTCGCGCTCGGGCCGTGGACGCCGAACACCGCGAAGTCGGCCGTCGCCTCGGCGACGTCGACGTCCTGGACGAATGTCCGGCCGGCCCACTCCTCGGCGAGGTCGGCCGCCTGCGACGGCGGCGTGAGGACGAGACACCGCTCGGCGGCGGTGTAGACGTAGCAGTCGGCCCGGACGGCACCCTGCGGGTCGAGCAGGAGGGCGTAGCAGCCGCGGCCGTCCGCCGCCGGCACCGCGTTGGAGAGGGCGTTGTCGAGGAACTCGATGCGGTCCGCACCGGAGACGGCGACGACGCCGTACGCGGGCTCCGTGACGCCGACGCCGTTGCGCACGGCGCGGACGGTGCGGTCGGGGCGCCCGTAGTGGGCCGGGAACGCCCGGCCGCCGACGGTCTCGAAGGTCGCCCCGAGCCGCTCGTGGCTCGCCCGGACCAGGGTCATCGACCGAGGAGAGGACGAGGAGACTGAAACAGGTACCGCTCCCCGCGGCAGAACAGGGACCGCTCCCGGCGGGGCGCCGGGCCGAGCACGCACCCGTCGCTCCGCGCGCGCCGCTACAGCGTGAACCGGTCGAGTAACTGGTCGATGAACGAGGGCTCGTCGTCCTGCGGGCCGTCGGGAACCACCGCGTCGTCGGGACGGATGACCGTCCGTCCGTCGGACTGCGTGGCGTCGATGAGGTCGTCGGCCTTGAGTGCGGTCAGCGCCTCCTCGATTGCGTCGATGTCGGCGTCGTCGACGTGCGCCCGCAGCTCCAGGACGGTCATGCCCTCCTCCTGTCGGTCCACGAGCGCGTCGAGCACCGCGACCTCCGTCTCCGGTCGGTCGCGGAACTCGCGACTCGCCTGCATGGGCCACCCAACACGCCCCCGCGGTATAGCCGTAACCCTCGTGCGGGACCCTCCCCGTCGAGGAGCCGCCGGCGGGGCGGTCTCCCCGTCGGTACGCTTTTGCTCCTGGCTCGGATGGCACCCAACAATGAGTCTGTCGTGCACGCTGCTGGGCCACGACTGGGGAGCAACCGAGCGGGCCCGGGAGCGCGAGGAGGGCGAGAACGAGGTGGTCGAGACCGTCCGGGAGTACCGCGAGTGCACGCGGTGTGGCGCCCAGGACGTCGTCAGCGAGAACACGGAGGTCCGGAGCGTGGAACCCGACCCGCGCGAGGGGACGGTCGGCGACGCCGGGCAGGATGCCGCGGCGGGCGCAGCGTCCGGCCCGTCCGGGGACACGGGGTGGAGCACCGGAAGCGCCTTCGACCCGGACCAGGAGCCGGGGGTCGACGAGACCCACGAGCCGCCGGGCGGGACCGGCACCGAGGAGGACGCCGTCATCATCGACGGCGGAGACGCCGACGACGACCGTGGCCCCGGCGAGTGGCCCGACGACGGGGAGGCAGCGGTCGACGCTCCGGGGGGCGAGCGGGACGAGCCGTCGGTGACGTCGGACGCGGCGCCGTCGTCCGACGCGTCGCCCTCGTCCGACGCGGCGTCATCGCGGGCGGGGGCGTCGGAGCGCGGGGACGCGGAGGAGCACACCGACGGGTCGACGGCCGCTGGCGGCGCCGACACCAACCCCGGAGGGGCGGACACCGCCGACCCCGAGGCGCCCACCACCGACGCCGGGGACGTGACCGCCGAGGGGGGCGGGCTGACCGGCGGGCGCCCCACCGAACACCCCGAGGACGAGGAGGTCGAGATACTCGGCGGCGCCGGGAGCGACGAGTCGCCGGGGGGCGACGCCGCGGACGGCCACCCGACGGACGAGGCTGACCCGACGGCGGCAGCGGGCGACGACGGCGGGGACCGCGGAGCGCCGGAGCGGTCGGCGACCGGCGGCGGGGCCGACGACGCCGACGCGCCGAGCGACTCCCCCGGGGGGCCCGGCCCGGCCGCGGACCCCGACGGGGACGCCACGGCGCTCGCCGGCGACGACGACGTCGTGACCGAGGACGGCAGCGTCATCATCGACGCCGACGCCGAGGGCGAACTCGGCGGCGCGAACGAGACGGTCGACACGGGCGAGATCACCGGGACGACGAGCGCTCCGGAGCCCGCCGAGGGCGCCGGTGGCGGCCTCGGGAGCTCCGCCGCCGGTCACGCCGGCCGCAGCGACGAGGAGTCCTCGGTCGGCGGGGCCGGGTCCGACGCGGTGGGCGCGACGGATTCGGATGCCGGCGAGAGCGAGGCTGCCGGCTCCGGCGGGGACCCGACGGCGAGCGGGGACGCCGCGTTCATCGAGGACGAGCCGGCCGAGGAGCGGTCGGTGACCGACCGCCCGTGGCCCGACGAAGGGGACGACGAGGCCGAGGACGTGGAGCCGGCGAGCCAGATCGGGCTCGGCGAGACCGTCGTCGGGTGCGAGTCGTGTGGCTTCCGCGAGCCCCAGAGCGAGACCTCCCACCGCGCCGGCGACAGCTGTCCGGAGTGCGGTCGTGGGTACCTCCGGGAGGAGTAGTCGCCCCGGCCCCGTCCGTCGCAGGCCCTGCCGCGGGGCCCGCTCGCCGGGGGCCGTCGCGAGGAGTAGAAAGGGACATACAGGCCGAGTCCAACCGACTGACCATGAAGGAGTACAAGATGCGACGCGGGGAGGAGCTCTCGGAGCGCGCGCCGGACCTCGAGGCGACGGTGGCGGAGTACTTCGGCCCGGTGACCGGCACGCGGGAGGTCGACGGCGACGAGCTGTACGTCGTCGCCGAGCCGGACAACCCCGCGTTCGAGGAGGTCCTCGCCGGCGCGGCGGTCTACTCCGGGAAGAAGGACCGCCTGAAGGTCCACTTCGAGGAGCGCCCGGCCGAGGAGCTCCTCGAGGCGGGCGAGGCCGAGTCCGCGGCCGACGCCGTGAACGTCAAGAACGAGTTCCTGCTCGAGGTCACCGGCCGCGACGCGAAGTCCCGCCGGGAGTCGATGAAGCGCGAGGTCGAGGACGACGAGACGCCCGAGGGCGTCGAGTAGCCCGGCGATCCGAGACGTTCCGCCGGTCGGGTACCGAGGCGAGCCCCACCAGCGAGCGGTGTGAGACGGAGACGGGGGAGACGTCACACCCGGGTGCGGAACGACCGTCGAGCGGAGAGGTGGCGGCGGTGAGCGGCTCCGGTTCCCGGGTGGCTCAGTCGCGGTTGAGCTTCTCGCGGCTGATCTTCACGCCGGCCGGCGTGACGATGATCTGGTCCTCGGAGCTGTGGGCGATGTCGCCGCCGACCTCGTCGGCGACCTGCTTGAGCTCGTCGGTGATGTGCTCGATGGTGCGGTCCTCCGTGCGGAGGCGGGTGATGTCTGCGACGACGAGGTCGCCGTCGTAGATGGCGTCCTTGATGGCCATGACGTCCTGCTGGCCGTGAATCTCCGCGACGAAGACCTGCATGCTCGCCTCGGCGGAGCGGCCATCCACGTCGGCACTGTCGAGTTCGACGTAGTCGTCGAGGTCGCGACCCCGGCCGCCGCCGAGGATGCGGTCCATGAGACCAGGCATGTGTTCGTGTGCCGGCCGTGGTGGCATAGTTCTTGCGTCAGACGACGCGAGGC
>JBDGTC010000112.1:0-10206 GCA_042217215.1 Halobacteriaceae archaeon | reverse complement strand
CGGGCGTTCCCGCGTCCTCCACGCGTACCGGGCCCTGACCGTGGTCGGGTGAGAGACGGGGTCGCGAGCGGGGAGCGCACCGCCGCGCCGGCCCCGCCCGCGACGCACAACGCGTTTAACCCCCGGCGGAGTCGTGACGACCATGATCCTGAGCGGTCGCGACTCCCAGTCGTTCGCGCGGGCGCTCGCCGGGGCGACCGGGACGGACCTCGCGGTCGTGGAGACGACGGGGTTCGCCGACGGCGAGTTCGTCGTCCGCGTGCCGGCGTCGCTCTCCGGGCGGGCGGTCGTGGTGGCCGCGACGGTCGACGACCGGGCCCACCTCGAGTGCCTCCAGCTGCAGGACGCGGCGCGCGAGGCCGGCGCGAGCGAGGTCGTCACGGTGCTGCCGTACATGGGGTACGCCCGCCAGGACGAGGCGTTCCGCGACGGCCAGCCGGTCTCCGCGCGCGCCGTCGCGCGGGCGCTCTCGACCGGCACCGACCGCGTGGTGCTCGTGAACCCCCACGAGCCGGGGGTCACGGAGCACTTCACGGTCCCCGCGGAGCGGGTGGACGCCGCGCCGCGGCTCGCGCGCGGCCTGCCCGGTGACCTCGACGACCCCGTCTTCGTCGGCCCGGACGCGAGCGCGGCGGGGCTGGCCGAGACGGTCCGGGACGCCCACGGGACGGGCGAGGCAGACCACCTCGAGAAGCACCGCGATCGGGAGACGGGCGCGGTCACCGTCGAGGCGGCGGGCTGCTCCGTCGCCGGGCGGGACGTCGTCGTGGTCGACGACATGGTCGCGACCGGCGGGACCGTCAGCGAGGCGGTGTCGGCGCTCGCCGACCCCGGGCGGGTGTTCGTGGCGACGGTCCACCCGCTGCTCGCCGAGAACGCGCGCAGCAAACTCGCGGCGGCGGGCGTCGAGCGCGTCCTCGGCACCGACACCCTCGAGCGGCCCGAGAGCGCCGTCTCCGCCGCGCCGTCAGTCGCCGGCGTGCTGTAACCCGGCGGTCCGGCGAGGGCGGGAGACGGGAGAGCACGAACGGTTTTGCCGCCGCGGGTGGAATCTCCACCCATGACGGACGGTCCAGACACGGTCGCGAGCGCGCCGGGCACGGCGGACTACGACTACGACGGGGCGACGGTGATCGTCACGGGCTCGAGTTCGGGCATCGGTCGCTCGGTCGCGCGGGCGTTCGCCGACGCCGGCGCCACCGTCGTCTGTGCGGACGTCGACCCCGCGCCGAAGGACCCCGAGCGCCAGACCCCGACCCACGAGGCCATCGCCGACGACGGTGGCCGCGCCGAGTTCGTGGAGACCGACGTGGGGGATGCCGACCAGGTCGCGGCGGTCGTCGACGCCGCACGCGCGTTCGGCGGCGTCGACGTGATGGTGAACAACGCCGGCATCCTGATCGCGAAGCGCCTGTTCGACGCGGAGCCCGACGACCTCGACGCGCTCTACCGCGTGAACGTGCGGGGGACCTACGTCGGCACCCGCGTGGCGGCACGCGACATGCTCGAGCGCGACGACCCCGGCGTCGTCCTGAACACGGCCTCACTCAGCGCCGAGGACGCCCAGGTCACCCAGACGATGTACGACGCCACGAAGGGCGCGGTGAAGATGATCACCCGCGGCACGGCGCTCGAGCTGGCAGCCACGGGCGTGCGCGTGAACGCGGTCGCCCCGGGCGCGGTCGACACGTCCATCTTCACGGACCGCGAGGGCGAGTCAGTCGTCGAGGAGCCGGCCGAGGACCGGGCCGAGGGACAGGTGCTCGGCGGCGGCGAGGGGGGCCCGGGCGGCGACCTCGCGCTGCCGGTCGTCGACCGGCCGACGAAGACCATCCCAATGCGCCGGTCGGCCCACCCCGACGAGATGGCCGGCGCGTACCTCTTCCTCGCGAGCGACGCCGCGAGCTACGTCACCGGCGAGCTCCTGTACAACGACGGCGGGTACACGGTGGTCTAAGACTCCGAGGAACGCACCGCGCTCACTCCGCCGCGGCCTGCGGGAGCGTCTCCACGGCGATCCGGACGTCCACGCCCTCCACCTCCCACTCCTCGACGTGGCCGTCCGCGACCTCGCCGAGCTCCGCGGCGCGGGTCTCCTCGGCGATCAGGTCCTCGCGCCGCGCGAGTAGCTCGGCCACGTCCTCGTCGAAGACCATCACGTCGAGGCGGATGGGCCGGTCGACCTCGAGGTCCATCTCCTTGCGCATCTCCTGGACACGACGGATGACCTCGCGGGCGTAGCCCTCGCTCTCGATATCGTCGGTGAGCGAGGCGTCGACGAACACCGCGCCACCCGCGAACTCCGCGCCGGCGACGTCGGCGGGCGTCTCGCGCTCGAAGGTCACCATCTCGTCGGTGAGCTCGACCTCGCGGCCAAGTTCGGCCGCGACGGCCTCCCGCAGCGCCGGCAGGGACGGCTCGTCGACGGTGACGGCGTTGATGGCCTCCATCACCGCGCCCGCGTCCTCGCCGAAGGCGGGGCCGAGGACGCTCATGTCCGCGCGGGCCCCGTACGCGAGGTCGCCCCACGACTCGCCGGGCTCGATTACCGTGACGGCGCGGGCGTTGAGCCGGTCGGCGAGCAGGTCCCGGTGGCGCTCGACCGCCGCCACGACCGACTCGTCGCCGGCGTCGACGATCACCTCGGGGACGGGCCAGCGGAGCTTCCGGCCGGCCTGCTGGCGGGCGTTCGAGCCCGCCTCCTCGACGTCGCGCACGACCGCGATGCGCTCCTCGAGGCCGGGGTCGCGCAGGTCGCCGTCGACCGCGGGCCAGTCGGCCATGTGGACCGTGGGGTGGCCGCGGTCGCCGGTGAGTCCGCGGTGGATCTCCTCGGCGACGAACGGCGCGAAGGGTGCGAGCAGCGCGACGGTGGTCTCGAGGACGCGGTAGACCGTGGCGTACGCCGCCGTCTTCGATGCGGTGTCGGCCTCCTCCCACATGCGCTCGCGGACCACCTGCACGTAGTACCGCGAGACGTCGTCGACAACGAACGCGAGGAGGGCGTCGACGGCCTCGTCCTGGCGGAAGTCGTCCATCGCCTCGGTCATCTCGTCGACGGTGGTCTGGAGGCGGGAGAGCACCCACCGGTCCTCGACGGCGAGGTCGTCGCGGACGTCCTCGACCGTCGTCGCCGCCGGGTCGAAGTCGTCCATCGCCATGTAGGGGAGCGGGAAGCGGTAGACGTTCCAGAGGATGTTGAGGCGACGCCGCATCTCCGCGGTCTCCTCCCACGAGAACTGCATGTCCTCGCCGCGCGCGGCCACGGAGAGGAGGAAGAGGCGCATCGGGTCGGCGCCGTGCTCGTCGAGCACCTCGCCGGGGTCGACGCGGATGTCCCGGGACTTCGACATCGCGCGGCCGTCGGGCATCAGCGCGTGGCCGTGCATCAGCACCCGCTCGTAGGGCACCTCGCCGAGCGCGGCCGTCCCCATCCCGAGCTGGGACCAGAACCACCCGCGCGTCTGGTCGTGTGCCTCGACGATGAGGTCCGCGGGGTACAGCTCCTCGAAGGCGTCGGTCTCCTCGGGGTAGTTCACCGCCCCCCACGGCGCGACCGAGGAGTCGAGCCAGACGTCGAAGACGTCCGGCACGCGGGTGTACGTCCGGCCGTCCTCGGTGATGGTGAGGTCGTCGACGGTGTCCTTGTGGAGGTCGACGTCGTCGGGGTCGACGTCCTGGTCGACGCGCTCGGCGAGCTCCGCGCGGTCGCCCACGACGATCGCGTCGGCCATGTCGCCGCTCCAGTCCTCGGGGGTCCAGATGGGGATGGCGATGCCCCAGTAGCGCTGTCGGGAGACGTTCCAGTCCGGCGCGTCCTCGACGAAGTCGCGGAAGCGGCTGTCGCGGGCCCACTCGGGGTACCACTCCGAGTCCTCGACGTTCGCGAGGAGCTCCTCCTTCACGTCGGTGATGGTGATGAACCACTGGTCGGTGACGATCTGGACGATGCCCGTGTCACACCGCCAGCAGTGGCCGTAGGAGTGGGTCACCGTCTCCGAGGCGAGGAGCAGGCCCGCGGCGTCGAGGGTCTCGACGATCTGCTCGTCGGCGTCCTTCACGAAGGCGCCCGCGAACGCGCCGGCCTCGGCCTCGAAGACGCCGTCGGGGCCCACCGGGCAGAACAGCTCGAGGCCCAGCTCCCGGCCGCGTTCGAAGTCCTCCTCCCCGTGGCCCGGCGCGGAGTGGACGAGGCCGGTGCGGTCGGCCTCGACGTAGTCGGCGGTGTACACCTCGAGCGAGCCGTCGCCGCTGGGATGGTCGGGCACCGCGTCGGCGAGCGGGTGCTCGTAGCCCCAGCCCACCATCTCCGAGCCCGCGACCTCGTCCACGACCTCGTAGTCGGCGTACCGGCCGGCGGAGAGCATGCCCTCGACGCACTCCGCGGCGACCCAAAGCACGTCCGGCTCGGCGGTCTCGTCCGGCTCGCCGTCGGGGCCGGCGGGCACGGCCTCGACGGCCTGGTAGGTGAGGTCGGCGGCGACCGCGACGAAGGTGTTCGCGGGGAGGGTCCACGGCGTGGTGGTCCAGACCACCAGCGAGCCCTCGCGCTCGGCGAGCGGGAAGCGGACGTAGATGGAGGGGTCCTCGACGTCCTCGTACTCCACCTCGTTGTTCGCGATCGCGGTCTCACACCGGGGACACTGCGAGATGGAGC
The DNA here is from genome assembly GCA_042217215.1 of Halobacteriaceae archaeon. Classification (GTDB taxonomy): domain Archaea; phylum Halobacteriota; class Halobacteria; order Halobacteriales; family Halobacteriaceae; genus JBDGTC01. The sequence goes on along the minus strand of JBDGTC010000112.1, from coordinate 5,549 downwards.
GCTTGCCCTGCTCGACGAGGCCGCGGTCGTGGGCGCGCTGGAAGGCCCACCACGCCGCCTCCATGTAGGACGGGTCGACGGTGCGGTACGGGTCCTCCCAGTCCATCCAGACGCCGAAGGACCTGAAATCGTCCTGGAGGCCCTCGAGTTGCTCCTCGGCGTAGGCCTTGCACTCCTCGATGAACGCGTCCTCGCCGAACTCGAGGATGTCCTTCTTGTTCTCGAACCCCAGGCGCTCCTCGACCTTCGTCTCGATGGGGAGCCCGTGCATGTCGTAGCCGGGCCGGTCGTACACGTCGTACCCGCACATCGAGAGGTAGCGCACGTAGACGTCCTTCAGCGACTTGTTCCAGGCGTGGCCCATGTGGGCCGAGCCGGAGGTGTACGGCGGGCCGTCGAGGAAGTAGTACGGCTCGCCGTCCGCGCGGTGCTCCCGCGTGCGCTCGTAGGCGTCGACCGCGTCCCAGTACTCGCGGACGCGGTCCTCGACCGCGCCCGGGTCGTACCGCTCGGCGACGTCCCCGGGGTCGTCCATGCGAGGGCGAAGCCGCGGCGCCACAATAAGGCTGTCCGGTCGCGGCTCCGGTGGGCCGTACCCCCGACCCGCCTACGCCCCCAGCGCCACCACGGCCGCCATCGCCGCCGCGGCCCCGACGGGGATGGTGAGATTGTCGTCGACGACGTAGCCGCCGGGGATGACGGGCTTCACGCCGTCGGCGACGGTCGCGGTCGCGGCGCCGGCGAGCGCGGCGAGCGGGGGCAGCCCCTCGTAGACGACGAAGGGGGCGGCCATCGCCGCGCAGACGGCGAACATCGCGGCGAGCACCGCGGGCCGCTTCCCCAGGTCGCCCGACGAGAGCAGGCCGCTCACCGGGTCGCCGACCGTGAGCATGAGGAGCGCGGGGAGCGCGACGACCGGCTGGAAGGCGAGCACGGCCGTCGCCATGCCGATCATGTACAGCGCGTAGCCCGCGAGGTACTCCTGCTCGTACTCGCGGGTGAGCTCGTCGAAAACGACCCAGTCGACGTGGCCGCTCAGCCGGAGCGCCTCCAGGACGAGCGAGACCGCGGCCGACCCGACGAGGAGGACCTGGAGGCCGGCATAGCCGAGGTGGGGGCCGACCGCGCGGTCGGCGATGTAGAGGAGCGGGTAGCCGACGCCGGCGAGGTGCACGAGGCGACGCCGGAGCTCCCCCATCAGTTCCCGGCGGCGGTCCCGTCGAGGCGGGCCCGCAGGTGGTCGGCCAGGTCGTCGAGTGGGACCCGCGTCTGGTCGGTCGTGTCGCGGTCGCGGACCGTGACGGTGTCGTCGTCGAGCGTCTCGTAGTCGACCGTGACGCAGAACGGCGTCCCGACCTCGTCCTGACGGCGGTAGCGCCGGCCGATGTTGCCAGCGTCGTCGTAGGTGACCGCGAGGCCGGCCTCGCGGAGGTCGTCGGCCACCGAACGGGCCCGCTCGCCCATCCCCTCTTTGTCCATGAGCGGGAAGACCCCGACCGTGGTCGGTGCGACCTCCGCGGGGAGGCGGAGGACGTCGCGTGGCTCGCCGTCGACGGTGTCGCGCTCGTAGCCGTGCGCGAGCGTGGCGTACACCGTCCGGCCGACGCCGAACGCCGGCTCGATCACGTGCGGTCGCACGTGCTCGCCGCTCTCGGTGACGGTCTCGACCGCGAAGCCGGTGTGCTCGACCGGCACCTCGCGGGGCTCGCCGTCGACCGCGACGGTGACGGTCTCGCCCTCGAAGGCGCCGGGGTCCTCTGCGGCGAGCTCGGCGAGGGCGTCGGCGACCGCCGGCGCGTCGCCGCCGAAGGCGGGTCCGAGCGCGCTCATGTCGGGGTCGACGGTGGGGCGCTCGACGCGGCGGGGCTCGTCGTACTGCTCGAAGACCGTGAACCGCTCGTCGGCGTGGTCGGCGTGCTTCGAGAGGTCGTAGTCGGTCCGTGCGGCGACGCCCTCGAGTTCGACCCAGTCGCCCGCCACGAGGGCCTCGCCGTCCCAGCAGTCGGCGGCGTAGTGGGCGCGCTCGCCGGGGAGGTGCTGGCGCCACCGGAACCGGTCGATGTCGACGCCCACGCGCGCGAACCAGCGCTGGGACCGACCGAGGTAGTACGCGATCCACGGGTCGAGGAATTCGGCCTCGACGGCCTCCGCGACGGTCAGCTCGCGGTACGCCTCGCCCTCGGCCTCCTGTTCCTCGATTGGGTACAGCGGGAGGACCTCGTCGGCGACGGCGGCGAGGTCGGGCTCGTCGTCCTCGGGGTGGACGAACAGCTCGAGCTCGGCCATCGTGAACTCGCGCGCGCGGAGGAGCGCGTTCCGCGGCGAGATCTCGTTGCGGTAGCCCGCGCCGATCTGCGCGACGCCGAAGGGGAGCTGGCCGCGGGCGTACTCCTTGAGCCGCGGGAACTCCACGAACATGCCCTGGGCGGTCTCGGGGCGGAGGTAGCCCGGCTGGCCCGAGCCGGGCCCGATGGTCGTCTCGAACATGAGGTTGAACGGCTCGACGCGCCGGCCCGCGAGCGAGCTGCCACAGCTCGGACACGCGACGTCGTACTCCGCGATGAGGTCGGTGACGGTCTCGGTGTCGTAGGACTCGGCGTCCTCGACGTCGGTGGCGTCCTCGACGACGTGGTCCGCGCGGTGGGCGGCGCCACAGTCCCCGCACTCGACGATCATGTCGTCGAAGCCCGCGAGGTGGCCCGAGGCCTCGAAGACCGGCTCTGGGGTCACCGTCGGCGCGTCGATCTCGAGGTTGCCCTCGCGGGTGACGAAGCGGTCGCGCCACGCGTCCTCGACGTTGCGCTTGAGCGCCGCCCCGGCGGGCCCGTACGTGTAGAAGCCCGAGACGCCGCCGTAGGCCTCGTTGGCCTGGAAGAAGAACCCGCGGCGGCGCGCCAGCTCCGGGAGCTCGCCGGGGGCCGCCGACGCGGCGTCGTCCGCGGTTGGGTCCGCGGCACCGTCGCCGTCGCGCTCGCCGTCGCCGTCGCTCATGCGCCGTCGGCGGTCACCGCGGCGGCCGTCTCCGCGGGCGCGAGCGCCCGGAGCAGGTCGACGTCCCGGAGGACGCCCACGAGGCGGTCGCCGGTGACGAGCGGCAGTTGCTCGACGTCCTCGGAGACCATCACTCGGGCGGCCTCCCGGGCGGAGCGCGTGCCGGTGACGGTCTCGACGTCGGCGGTCATGAACTCCGAGACCGGGCCGTCGGGGAACTCGACGTTGCGCGTGGGGAAGTAGCGGTTCCCGACGGCCTTGATGCCCTCCCACATCCACTCGTCGTCCTGCTCGGCGATGGACTCGCCGGCGTCCTCCTCGCCCTCGACGACGTCCGCGACGGCGATGACGTCGACCTCGGTCAGCACGCCCGCCATCTCCGCGTCGTCGTCGAGCACGACGGCGTACGGCGTGTCGGCGTAGAACAGCTCGCGCTCGGCGACGCCCAGCGGCGTCCCGGTCCACGTCGTGTTCACCTCGCGGCGCGCGAGGTCCTCGACCGGCGTCTCGCCATCGGCCTGCCCCTCTGCGATGGCCCGCACGACGTCGGTGACGGTGAGGATCCCCGCGAGCTCGTGGCCCTCGAGGACGGGGAACCGGCGGGCCCCGGTCTCGAGGACGGTCGCGGAGACGTCGGCGATGTCGTCGTCCGGGGCGACGGTCGGCGCGTCCGCGTCCATCAGGAGCGCCAGCTGGTCCTCGTCGGGGCGCTCGATGAGGTCGTTGCGGGAGATGAGTCCGCGGTAGCGCGTCGTCCCACCCTCCTCTTTGACCACCGGAATCGCGGAGAACGCCTGCTCCTTGAAGTAGCCGAGGGCGTCGTCCCTCGTCCCGGGGAGTTCGACGGTGACCACCGCCGAGCCCGGGGTCATCACGTCAGCGACTTTCATGACGCGTGTTCTATTCTGCGCTGCCTTGTAGGTGTTGACCCGACCGCCCCGGGGCCCTGCGGTGCGTCCGCGAGTGCCGAGCCCGCTCTCGCCTTCGATACCGAAGCCAAATCGGTGCGGGCGTCTGATGCATCCGACGGTTTTATAGTGGCATGTGGACAACCCCCAAGCGTGACAATGGCAACCACACCTCACGACGCCGAGGGCGGCGGTGACGACTCGGTGATGGCGGCCGTGGACGACGACGGGTCGACGTCGCGGCTGGTCATCGCGGACGTGACGTGCGACGAGGCGTGGGTGTCGGTGTCGGCACGGCAGGCGGCGCCGCTGGCGGAGTGGGTGTAGCGAGGTCGTCGCGTGGCGACGACCTCGAGACCGAGGCCGGGGAGGAGCGCGCGAGGCCGAGCGAAGCGAGGCCTCGGTACGAGCGAACGGCGAACGAAGTGAGCCGTGAGCAGCGAGCGACGACCCGGCCGAGGCAGCGGCGAACGAGGTTCGAGTGAGCGGCCGGCGTGCCGGCCGCGAGCGACGGACCTCGAAACCGAGGGCGGGAGGCGGGTGAGCCTGCGAACCCGCCGACACGCCCGAGGTGCGGGGCGGTAGTCCGGATACCGCGCGGCCGTTTTCGGCTCCTCGGCGACGCGTAGCTGGCCGCTCGACCACCATCCGACAGCCGCACCGCGCCTCGGCCGGTTCGCTTCGCTCACCGACCTCGGTCTCGAGGTTCTCGGTGCGTGGTCGCTGCGCGATGCGCAGCGACACACGTCCTCGAACCTCGCTACCCACGCACTCTTTACCCCCACGCCCCCACCACACCCCCATGCACAGCCCCGCGACGAGCGCCGTCCGGCGCCCCGCCCGCCCCGCACCGGACCGGCAGCCGGCGTCGGGAGACAGCTGAGATGCGCGGGGAGGACGAGGCGTACTTCGAGCGTATCGAGGCCGAACTCGACCGCGCCATCGACGTCGCCAGCGAGGCGCGCGAGCGCGGCCAGGACCCCGTCCCGGACGTCGAGATCCCGGTGGCCCAGGACATGGCCGACCGGGTCGAGAACATCCTCGAGATCGACGGCGTCGCCGAGCGCGTCCGCGAGCTGGAAGGGGAGTTCTCGCGCGAGGAGGCCGCCCTGGAGCTGGCGCGGGACTTCGCGGAGGGCCGCGTCGGGGACTACGAGAGCGACGCCGGCAAGATCGAGGGGGCGGTCCGGACCGCGGTCGCCCTGCTCACCGAGGGCGTCGTCGCGGCGCCCATCGAGGGTATCGACCGCGTCGAACTCGTCGACGCCGACGGCGGCGGGCAGTTCGTCTCCGTCTACTACGCCGGCCCCATCCGCTCGGCGGGCGGAACCGCACAGGCGCTCTCCGTCCTCGTCGCGGACTACACGCGCGCGTTGCTCGACGTCGGCGAGTACCGCGCCCGCGACGACGAGGTCGAGCGCTACGCCGAGGAGGTCGACCTCTACGACAGCGAGACCGGGCTCCAGTACTCCCCGAAGGCGACGGAGACGAAGTTCATCGCCGAGCACTGCCCCATCATGCTCGACGGGGAGGCGACGGGCGAGGGCGAGGTCCAGGGCTACCGCGACCTCGAGCGGGTCGACACCAACGCCCCCCGCGGCGGGATGTGCCTCGTCCTCGCGGAGGGTATCGCGCTCAAGGCCCCGAAGA
>JBDGTC010000037.1:0-10337 GCA_042217215.1 Halobacteriaceae archaeon | reverse complement strand
ACTTCTTCGTCTGGTTCGTCTTCTGGGAGTTCGTGCTGGTGCCGATGTACTTCCTCATCGCGGTGTGGGGCGGCCCGCGACGGAAGTACGCCGCCATCAAGTTCTTCGTCTACACCAACGTCGCGAGCCTCGCGATGTTCATCGGCTTCATGACCCTCGTGGTCGCGCTGCCGGTGCACACGGTCGACCTGCCCGTCGTGGCGCAGGCGCTGCTGGACGGTCAGCTCACCTCGCTGTACGGCGTGGCGCCGGGCACCCTCCGGCTCGCGGCCTTCGTCCTCATGTTCGCCGGCTTCGCGGTGAAGGTGCCGACGGTGCCGGTCCACACGTGGCTGCCCGACGCCCACGTCGAGGCGCCGACGCCGGTGTCGGTGCTCCTCGCGGGCGTCCTCCTGAAGATGGGGACCTACGCGCTGCTCCGGTTCAACTTCACCATGCTCCCGGAGACCGCGGCCGCGAACGCCGTGCCCATCGCCGCGCTCGCGGTCCTGAGCGTGCTCTACGGCGCGATGCTCGCGCTCGCGCAGTCCGATCTCAAGCGCATCGTCGCGTACTCCTCCATCTCCTCGATGGGGTACGTCGTGCTCGGCCTCGTGGCGTACACCGTCTACGGCGTGGGCGGCGCGACCTTCCAGATGGTCAGCCACGGCCTCATCTCCGGGCTGCTGTTCATGTGCGTCGGCGTCATCTACAACACCGCACACACCCGGATGGTGGGCGACCTCTCGGGCATCGCCGACCGGATGCCCGCCACGAGCGCGGTGTTCGTCGCGGCGGCCTTCGGCTACATGGGTCTCCCGCTCATGAGTGGCTTCGCCGCGGAGTTCTTCGTCTTCCTCGGCTCGTTCGCCTCCACGACCGTGCCCGCCGCGCCCATCGTGACCGCGGCCGCGATGTTCGGCATCGTGATCGTCGCGGGGTACCTGCTGTGGGCGATGCAGCGCGTGCTGTTCGGGCCGTTCCGCGCCGACACCGAGCACGAGATCGTCGCCGCTCCGGTCCACGACGTCGCGCCGCTGGTCGTGCTCATCCTGCTGGTGATCGCGCTCGGCGTCCAGCCCGACCTGTTCTTCGGCATGATCCAGGGGGCGACCGACCCGATCGCGGCGCTGGCGGGTGAGGGGACGAGCGGGGGCACCGCGCAGGCTCTCCTGGGAGGTGGGCGCTGATGGCGGTCGAACTCCCCGCCCTGGCGCCGCAGCTCGCCTTCGGCCTCACCGCGTTGCTCCTGCTGGCCGTCGACTCGGTCGCCCCGGAGACCCGCCGGAACGGCCTGCTCGCGGGAATCTCGGTCGTCGGCTCGCTCGTCGCGGGCGGCCTCGCGGCGTGGTACATCCAGGCCGGCGTCCCGCGGCTGGAGCAGTTCTCCGGCCAGCTCGTCGTCGACCAGGCCGCGCTCCTGTTCGCGGTGGTCACGGCCAGCGTCACCGCCCTGGTCGCGCTCGCGAGCTACGACTACGTGGCCGATCGGCGCCACCTCGGCGAATACTACGCGCTCGTGCTCCTCGCGGCCACGGGGATGAGCCTCATGGCGACGGCGAACAGCCTCGCGACGGCCTTCGTCTCGCTCGAGCTGGCGAGCCTGCCCTCCTACGCCCTCGTCGCGTCGCTCAAGCGCAACCGGGGGAGCGTGGAGGCCGGGCTGAAGTACTTCCTCGTGGGCGCGCTCTCGAGTGCCGTCTTCGCGTACGGCATCAGCATGGTCTACCTCGCCACCGGGAGCCTCCGCTTCGACGCCGTCGCCGCGGCCCTCTCGGGCACCGACCTCGTCGGGCCGCTCGGCGTCGGCGTCGTGATGGTGCTCGGGGGCGTGGCGTTCAAGACCGCGAGCGTCCCGTTCCACTTCTGGGCGCCCGACGCGTACGAGGGCGCGCCCGCACCGATCAGCGCCTTCCTCTCCTCGGCGTCGAAGGCCGCGGGCTTCGTGCTCGCGTTCCGCGTGTTCACGGCGGCGTTCCCGCTCGACGTGATCGCACCGCTGGGCGTCGACTGGGCGGCGCTGTTCGCCGCGCTCGCCGCGGTCACGATGACGCTCGGCAACTTCGCGGCCGCGCGCCAGGAACGGGTGAAGCGCATGCTCGCGTACTCCAGCGTCGGCCACGCGGGCTACGCCCTCGTCGGTCTCGGCGCGCTGGCGGGCGGTGCCGACGAACTCGTGCTCGGCGCGGCGATGGCTCACCTCGTGGTCTACGGGTTCATGAACACCGGCGCGTTCCTGTTCGTCGCCCTCGCCGAGCAGTGGGGCGTCGGGCGGACCTTCGAGGACTACAACGGCCTCGCGCGGGACGCGCCGATGGCCTGTCTCGCGATGACGGTCTTCGTGTTCAGCCTCGCCGGCCTCCCGGTCGGCGGCGGCTTCCTCTCGAAGTACCTGCTCATCTTCGGCGCGGTGGGCGCGGGCTACACCTGGCTCGCCGCGTTCGTCCTGGTGAACAGCGCGCTCTCGCTGTACTTCTACACCCGCGTCGTGAAGGCCATCTGGGTCGAGGACGCCCCCGCGGAGCGCTCCATCGACTCCCGGCCGGTCGGCATCTACGCCGCCCTCATGGCCGCGATGGTCGGCACCGTGGCCCTCCTGGTCGGCTTCGACCCGGTCGCCGACACCGCCATCGACGCCGCCGCGGCGCTGCTGTAGGCACGGCCCGGCCGTCCGGGGCGCCGGCCGTCGACACCCGGCCCGGCGCCGGCCGGCGCCCACCTCCCGGACACTTAACCCGCACGCAGCCCACCTCCCGGCGAATGCAGTCCCGCCTGGTCCTCGGCTGTGGGAGCGTGGGCCGCAGCCTGGTCCACGCCCTCGCCGACCGCGGCGGCGACCTCCGGGTGCTCGACGGCGACGCCGGCCGCGTCGAGGGACTCCGCGAGACCGGCATCGCCGCCGACCTCGCGGACGTCACCGACCCCGACGCCATCGCCGGCCGCGAGGTCGACACGGTCGTCGTGGCGGGCGACGACCCCGCGCAGAACCTCGCCGCGGCGCGGGCGGCCGGGACCGCCTACCCCGGCGCCGCGCTCGTGGTCTACCCGGGCGCCGGCGCCGACGCGGGCGACCGGGCTGCCGTCGCGGGCCTCGCCGACCGCGCGATCGACCCCGGTGCAGCGGTACTCGACCACGTCGGGGACCGTGCCACCGGGGACTCTCTCGAGCGCGTGCGCGGGCTCCGGGACGCCGTCACCGGCGTCGACGGGCGGCTCGGGGTGTTCGCCCACGACAACCCCGACCCCGACGCCATCGGGAGCGCGGTCGCACTCGTCCACCTCGCGCGCTCGCTGGGTGTCGAGGCCGAGGCGTGCTACTACGGCGAGATCTCCCACCAGGAGAACCGCGCGATGGTGAACCTGCTCGAGCTGTCGCTCCGGCAGTTCGCGCCGGGGGAGGCACCCGACCACGCCGCCGTCGCGCTCGTCGACCACGCCCGTGCGGGCGTGAACGACGGCCTCCCGCCCGACGCCGACGTGCGCGTGGTGCTCGACCACCACCCGAAGGCGGGCGAGACCGCACCCGGGGCGTTCGTGGATCGCCGGGAGTCCGTCGGCGCGACGTCGACCATCCTCGCGGAGTACGTCCGGCGCTTCGACGTCGACGTCGCCGGCCCGGTCGCGACTGGCCTGCTCTACGGCATCAGGGTGGACACCGACGACTTCCGGCGCGAGGTGTCAGTCGCGGACTTCGAGGCGGCGGCGGACCTCCTGCCCGACGCCGACCGCGACGCCCTCTCGCGCATCGAGAGCCCGGCGATGAGCCACGAGACCCTCGACACGCTCGCGAGCGCGGTCCGCGAGCGGACGGTGCGCGAGGGGGCGCTCGTCTCCGTGGTGGGCCGGGCGCGGGACCGCGACGCGCTCGCGCAGGCCGCCGACGCCCTCCTCGCCCTCGAGACGGTCGACGTCGCGGTCGTCGCCGGGTTCGACGACGGGACGGTGTACGTCTCGGGCCGCGCCCGCGGGACCGACGTCGACCTCGGCGAGCGGTTCCGCGCGGCCTTCGCGGACGTCGGGAGCGCGGGCGGCCACGCCGACATGGCGGGCGCCCAGCTGCCGCTGGGCCCGTTCGAGGCCCTCGCCGAGTCGAGCGACGCCGCGCTCGCCGTCGCGGTCCGGCTCGTCCTCACGGGTCGGGTGTTCGGGGCGCTCGATCGCGAGGTGCCGGCGCTCCCGGCGCCGGTCGCCGCCGCGGTCGAGGCGGGGGACGCCGGGGACGGAGGGTCCGAGGGGACCCCCGAGACGCTCCCGGAACCCCCGGCCGAACCCGGCGACGGGACCGACCCGGCGGCCGACGATCCCGCCGGCTGAGCGGAGGCGTGGGTTTATCAGCGCCGGCCCCCTCCCGCCACACGATGGCGGAGCGCATCGGGCGCGACAGCGCCCGCGTCGAGGAGTACATGACGCGTGACGTGGCGACGGTCCTCCCGGAGGCCACCGTCGAGGAGGTCTCGCGTCGCGTGGCCGAGAGCACCGAGCACTCGGGGTTCCCGGTGTCGCCCAACGGCGGCCGCCGCGTCGTGGGCTACGTGAGCGCGCGCGACCTGCTGCTCGCCGACCCCGACGACCGCGTGCGCGACCACATGAGCACGGACCTCCTCGTCGCGAACCCGGAGATGGACGTCCAGGACGCGGCGCGGGTCATCCTCCGGTCGGGCATCCGGAAGCTGCCGGTCGTCGACGACGCGGGCGACCTCGTCGGCATCATCTCGAACGCCGACGTGATCCGCTCGCAGATCGAGCGCGCCACGCCGGAGAAGGCGAACAAGCTCAAGCGCACCCTCGAGACCATCCACGACGTCGAGGCCACCCAGGAGCTCGAGACCGTGGAGCTCGCGGAGCTGGTGCCCACGCAGCCGAAGGTGTACGCCGACGAGCTCGAGGGCCGCAGCTACGAGCTCGAGCGCGGCCTCGCCGAGCCCATCGTCGTCGTCGACAACGACGGCGAGTTGCTCCTCGCCGACGGCCACCACCGCGTGCTCGCCGCCCGCGAGGTCGGTATCGACGAGATGGACGCCTACGTCGTGGCCATCGGCGAGCGCGTGGAGCTCGGCCTCGCCCGTGCCGCCGAGGACGAGGGCCTCGAGAGCGTCGAGGACGTCGAGGTCGTGGACTACGCGCGCCACCCGCTGGTCGAGGCGACCGAGCGGCTGCAGTAACCGCGCCTCCACGCGTCTGCCAGACCTGCCGCCGTCCCTCGCAGCAACCTTTACCTGCCGGGTCCGGGAACGGATGGCACATGCCACCGCAGGAAGACGAGGCCCTCGAGGCGCGACTCGTCGAGCAGGAGACCTTCGAGCCACCGGAGTCCTTCGTCGAGCAGGCGAACGTCTCCGACCCGGCCATCTACGAGGAGTTCGAGGAGAACTGGCCCGCGTGCTGGGAGCGCGCGGCCGACCTCCTCGACTGGGACAGTCCACACGAGGAGGTGCTCGTGGACGACGACGCGCCGTTCTACGAGTGGTTCGTCGGCGGCGAACTCAACGCCTCGTACAACTGCGTCGACCGCCACGTCGCGGCCGGCGCGAAGAACCGCGCGGCCATCCGGTGGGAGGGCGAGGGCGGCGAGCGCCGCACGCTGACCTACGGGGACCTCCAGCGCGAGGTGAACGCGTTCGCCGCCGGCCTCCGCGAGCTCGGCGTCGAGGAGGACGACGTCGTCACACTCTACAAGCCGATGATTCCCGAGCTCCCGGTGGCGATGCTGGCGTGCGCGCGCATCGGGGCACCCCACAGCGTCGTCTTCGCGGGCTTCTCCGCGGACGCGCTCGGGACGCGGATGGCGAGCGCCGACTCGGAGTACCTCGTCACCGCCGACGGCTACTACCGCCGCGGCGACCCACTCGACCACCTCTCGAAGGCCCGCGAGGGCCGCGACGACGAGGCCACGCGGGCGACGGTCGTCGTCGACCGCCTCGGCGACGACGGGCCGGACACCGACCTGCGCCACGCCGAGCACGACTACGAGCGCCTCGTCGCGCCGCACCGCGGGACCGAGGTCGAGCCCGTCTCGCGCGACGCCGAGGACATGCTCTTCCTGATGTACACCTCCGGCACCACCGGCGAGCCCAAGGGGGTGAAACACACCACCGGCGGCTACCTCTCGTACGTCGCGTGGACGAGCCACGCCGTGCTCGACGTGGAGCCGGAGGACACCTACTGGTGTGCCGCCGACATCGGGTGGATCACCGGCCACTCCTACATCGTCTACGGTCCGCTCGCGCTCGGGACGACGACGGTGATGTACGAGGGGGCGCCCGACCACCCGGAGCGCAACCGGCTCTGGGAGCTGGTCGAGCGCTACGACGTCGACATCTTCTACACCGCACCGACCGCCGTGCGCGCGTTCATGAAGTGGGGCGCGGCCATCCCCGCCTCCCACGACCTCTCCTCGCTCCGCCTGCTCGGCACCGTGGGCGAGCCCATCAACCCCCGCGCGTGGAAGTGGTACTACCGCCACATCGGCGGCGAGGACTGCCCCGTCGTGGACACGTGGTGGCAGACCGAGACCGGCGGCATGATGGTGAGCACGCTCCCGGGCATCTCGACGATGAAGCCCGGGTCGGCGGGACCGCCGCTTCCGGGCATCAGCGCCGAGGTGGTCGACGGCGGCGGCGACCCGGTGTACGCGGGCGAGGCGGGCTACCTCGTCGTGAACAGGCCGTGGCCGGGGATGCTCCGGACGCTGTACGAGAACGACGAGCGCTTCCTCGCCGAGTACTTCGACGAGTACTCCGACCCCGACGCCGACGAGTGGGTGTACTTCCCGGAGGACGGCGCGAAGCTCGACGACGACGGGTACATCACCGTGCTCGGCCGCGTCGACGACGTGGTGAACGTCGCGGGCCACCGCCTCGGGACGATGGAGCTCGAGTCGGCCATCGTCGACGTGGACGGCGTCGCCGAGGCCGCGGTCGTGGGCGCCGACGACGAGGTGAAGGGCCAGGTCGTCTACGCCTACGTCATCACCGCGGACGGCACAGAGGGCGACGAGGCGCTCCGGGCGCGCATCGTCGAGTCCGTGGAGGACGCCATCGGGCCGTTCGCCCGCCCCGAGGCGGTCGTCTTCACGCCGGAGCTCCCCAAGACCCGCTCCGGGAAGATCATGCGCCGCCTGCTGGAGGACATCGCGAGCGGGGCGGAGCTGGGCGACACCACGACGCTCCGGAACCCCGAGATCGTCGAGCAGATTCGACAGCAGGTGCAAGACGAGTAACGGGGAGTGGTGAACGGGTCGGCTACAGGTACGCGGCGTCCCACCGCGTCGGCTTCCGGGTGTTGGCGCACTGCGAGCACTCGATGCGCCCCATCCCGTCCATCGCCGTGTCGAAGCTCCCGCAGTTGTCGCAGGTGAGCCCGTAGCGGTCGGTCCGCGCGCGGTCGAGGTAGACGGGGTAGAACGGCGCCTTCGAGCCCTCCTCCGGTCCGTCCTGGTCGACGTACACCTCGCGTCCGTCCGGGAGTTCGTGAATCTCGAGGCCGTGCTCGACGTCGACCCCCTCGGCGGCCTTCACGTACTCGTTCTCGGTGAAGTGCTGGTCGCCGATATCGAGCTCGCGGGACCCGGCCGGCTCGAACCCCCGCTCCTCGTAGAACCGGTTGCCCGCGGTGTTCGCCGCGAGCACGAGGGCCTCGATGCGACCGACGCCCCGGGCGTGCAGCGCCTCCTCGGTCCGGGTGAGCAGCTGCTCGCCGTAGCCGTGGCCGCGGTGGTCGGGCGCGACGTGGACCCAGTCGAGCTCGCCCACGGGCGGGTCGCCGTCGACGATGCGGCTCTGGGAGAATCCGACCACCGCGTCGTCGACCTCGGCCACGAGAAAGAGCGTGCCCCCGTCGGCGAGGCGCTCCTCCAGTTCGGCCAGCGCGTACCACCGCTCCACCGCCGCGTCGAGGTCGGCCGGGTCGAGCGCGTCCGTGTAGGAGGCCCGGAGCGACCGGCGCGCCACGTCGCGGATGGCGTCGGCGTCGCCGGCGTTGCCTTGGCGAATATCCATGGTAGCACGTCGCATCCCGCCGCCCATAAGCGTAGTGTTGCCGCCAGAGCTTGCCTCCCGTGCCGCGGCGTCCGGGAGCCGGCGGGCCGGACCGACCCCCGAGCCCTCACCGAACCGGTTCGGGACGGAGCCTTCGGCGTCGCCGCCCGCGGCTCCGCACATGCACGGCCCGAACGGGATTTCTAAGTGTCTCGGCTCCCAACCCGGCACACCGTGACACGCGCCGACCGGTTCGTGGACCTGCTCGTGGCCGCGACCGTCGGGGTCTACGCGCTGGTAGCCGTCGGGGCGACCACGACGCTCACCGACGCCGCGGCCGCGTGCACCTCGTGGCCCACCTGCGGCGGTGCGCCGCTCTCGCCCGCCGTCGCGGTGGTCTGGACCCACCGCCTCGGCAGCGTCCTCGTCGGCGCGCTCGTCCTCGCTGCCGCGGCGCTCGCGTGGCGCCGGCCCCTCCGCACGCGGGTCCGCGCCGCGCTCACCGCCGCGGTCCTGGCCTACCCCGTCCAGGTCGGCATCGGCGCCGTGGCCGCCACCGCGCCGGCGGGCACCGTCTCGGCGGTCCACCTCGCCGTCGGCGTCGGCATCTTCGGTGCCATCGTCCTCTCGCTCGCGTGGGCGCTCGAGCCGGCGGACACCGGATCCGGGACGTCCGCCCCGGCCGCCGTCGAGCGCGCGGACCCCGCGCCCGACCCGGCGACCGACGCCGCCCCGGCCGCCCCCGAGCGCCTCGGCGCTGCGACCCCGCTCGACCGCCTCCGCGCGTACGTCCGCCTCACGAAGCCCCGGCTGATGTGGCTGCTCTGTCTCGTGGCGGCGGCGGGGATGGCGCTCGCCGCGGGGGCCGGCGGCGGGGGGCTGACCGTCCGCACCGTCGTCGCCACGCTCGGCGGCGGCGTGCTCGCCATCGGCGCGAGCGGCACGTTCAACAACGCGGTCGAGCGCGACCGCGACCGGAAGATGGACCGCACCGCCGACCGCCCGGTCGCCACCCACCGGGTGCCGACCCGGCGCGCGTACGCGTTCGGCGTCGCGCTCTCGCTCGGCGCGCTGTGGGCCTTCCTCCAGGTGAACGTCCTCGCGGCGGTGCTCGGCCTGACCGCCATCGCGTACTACAGCGTGGTCTACACCGTCGTCCTCAAGCCCAACACCGTCCAGAACACCGTGATCGGCGGGTTCGCGGGTTCGCTCCCCGCGCTCATCGGGTGGGCCGCGGTCACCGGGAGCGTGGGCCTCCCCGCGCTCGCGCTCGCCGGCGTCATCTTCCTCTGGACGCCGGCGCACTTCTACAACCTCGCGATGGCGTACCGCGAGGACTACGCCGCCGGGGGCTTCCCGATGCTCCCGGTCGTCTACGGCGACGACGTGGCGCGCAAGCACGTGCTCTACTACCTCGGCGCGACGCTCGCCTCGGCGGCGGGACTCGCCGCCGTGGCCGGCCTCGGGCCGCTGTTCGGCGCGACCACGGTCGTCTTCGGCGCGCTCTTCCTCTGGTTCGCCGTGGTCCACCATCGCGACACGACCCGCGCCGCCGCGCTGCGCACGTTCCACGCCTCGAACGCCTACCTCGGCGCCGTCCTCGTGGCGGTCGTCGTCGACGGCCTCGCCGTGTGAGCCCATGCGCCACCTCCGCACGACGGTCGAGTGGCTCCGCCCGCACCCGACCACGCTCCTGTGGCTCGGGCCGCTCCTCCTCGTCGAGGCTATCGCGGTCCTCGCGTACGCCGCGCGTCCGACTGTCCACGTCACGAACCCGGTCTACCTGCTCGTCCCCTTCGTCTGGATCGACGTCGGGGTGTGGGCGGCGGCGCGGGCGCCGCTGCCGGCGTCGTGGACGGACGATGGGACCGGCCTGGGGCCCGCGTCGGGCCCCTCCCGTCGCCTCGTCGCCGTCGCCGGGGCGATCGGGGTCGGGTACTTCCTCGTCCTCGCGTGGGTCAGCGGCGTGTTCGCGGTCGCCCCGCCGCCCGAGTACGTGCCCGCCGGACTGCGCGTCACGATGCGGCTCCCGCCCGGGTTCGCCCCGGTCGTGCACTACGTGGGCGGCGGCATGGTGGTGACGGGCTTCCTCTACGAGCTGGTGGGGTACGCCGCGCTGGCCTACCTCGTCGCCGTGCGCGTCCTCGAGGCCTCCGGCGCGGCGCTCTCCGGCGTCCTGGCGCTGTTCTCGTGTGTCAGCTGCACGTGGCCGGTGCTCGGGTCGCTCGCCGCGGCGGCGTTCGGGACCACCTCCGCGGTCGCGGCGTTCGCGACGAACGAGGCCCTCCTCGTCTCGACGGCGGTGTACCTCTCGGCGGTCGCGCTCCTGTCCTGGCGGCCGTCGTGGAGGTGAGTTGCGGGGTCAGTCGTCCGGCGCCGACG
>JBDGTC010000067.1:0-10351 GCA_042217215.1 Halobacteriaceae archaeon | reverse complement strand
CCAGGGCCCAGACCACCAGCGCGGGGAGGATTCCCGTGAGGACGCCGAGGTAGATGCCGAGGAGCACCTGGACGGGCAGCGACGGACCGGCCATGTTCCCGAGACCGACCGGGGCGGCCTTACCTGTGTCGGCGGCACGCCGCACCCGCGGCGGTGACGAACCCTTTTGACGGCGGGGGACCCTCGACTGGCGTATGGAGTGGCTGTCGCGGTGGCGCCGACTGCGCCGGGGCGAGATCGGCCCCCGGCTCACCGTCCTGGTGACCGTCGCCGTGGGCGTCCTCTCCCTGGCCACCGGCATCGCGAACATCGGCACCGAGGCCGTGCTGCCGGGAGGGCTCGCGGCGCTCGTCCCGCTCTCCGTGCAGCGCGCCGCGGGCTTCACCGGCGCGCTCACGGGGTTCCTGATGCTCGGGAGCGCCTTGGGGCTCCGGCGCGGCCTCCGGGCGGCCTGGGTGGCGACGGTCCTCCTCGTCCCGCTCACGGCGATTCAGGGGCTCGTCCAGTCGAGTCCGCTCTCGGTTCCGCTCGTGGCGCTGTCGGTGCTCGCACTGCCGAGCCTCGTGCTCAACCGGAGCCACTTCTCACGCGAACTGTCGCTCTCGACGACCCAGCTCGCCGCCGTGGTGGCCATCGTCGGCGCACAGGCCTACGGGACCGTCGGGACCTACGCGCTCCGCGAGGAGTTCGCGAACGTCGCGACGCCGCTCGACGCCTTCTACTACACGCTCGTGACCGCGAGCACGGTGGGCTACGGCGACACCGCCCCCACGACGGCGGGCGCGCGACTGTTCGGGATGTCGGTCATCGTCGTCGGGGTGGCTTCCTTCGGCATCGCGCTCGGCACGCTGCTCGGCCCGGCCATCGAGGCCCGCTTCTCCCGCGCACTCGGACGCATGACAGGCACACAGCTCGAACTGCTCGAGGACCACGTGCTGGTCCTGGGCTACGGCGACCTGACGGAACCGCTCTTGGAGGAACTCGTCGACCGGTCGTCCGGCGACGTGGTGGTGATCACGCCGGACTCCGAGCGCGTGTCCGAACTGCAGGACCGCGGGTACGACGTCCTCCTCGCGGACCCGAGCGACGACGAGCCCCTGCTCCGGGCGAACATCGAGTCCGCGCGGGCGGTCGTCGTCGCGACCAACGACGACGCCAGCGACGCGCTCGCGGTGTTGACCGCGCGGGAGCTGAACCCGGGGCTCCGTATCGTGGCCGCCGCGACGAACCGCAGCAACGTCGAGAAGCTCCGCCGCGCGGGCGCGGACACGGTCATCAGCCCGGCGGCCATCGGCGGCCGGCTCCTCGTGCGGTCCGCACTCGACGGCGTGGACGTCGAGAGCGCGGCCGCGGAGATCGGCGAGGAGTGAGTCCGCGGAGGGCGGGGCGGCCGCGGAGCCGGGCGGCACGTCAGCGGCCGGTGTGGACCACGGCCACGTCGGCGTCGACGTCCTCGATCCGCTCGAAGGTCGGCGGGGAGAGGAAGCGCGAGGCGCGCGAGCGCTCCGAGGACGCGCCGAGGACGACGAGGTCGTACTGCCCGCGGATCCGCGCGAGGAACTCCTCGATCGAGGCCCGTGCGACCTGGGTCTCACAGCGGGCGTCGACGGTCTCCACGAGGGTCGCGAGCATCGACTCGGCGCGGCGCCGATCCTCGCGCTCGCCGATACAGGTCGAGACCGCGACGTAGCCGTCCTCGCCGGCGAGGCGGGCGGCGTAGTCCAGCATCGCGTGGGCGACCACCCCCGCCCGCCTGACCGGCACCTGGACCCGTCGCCACGCGGTCGCGCCGGTGGTCGAGCGGAGCGCCACGACGTCGAGCGACCCGGCGAACAGCGTCCGCACGAACGGGTCGAGCCGGTCGGCCTCGGTCCGGGCGGGCGCCACCACGAGGTCACAGCCCGCCTCCGTCGCCGCGGCGAGCGTGGTCGCCGCGGGGTCGTCGCCCGCGGCCGCGACGACGACCTCGCACGGAACGTCGACCGCCGACTCGACCTCGGCGGCGCAGGCCTCGAGGCGCTCCGCGGCACGCTCGACGGCGTCTGGCCCCCACGCGGGGTCGTCCCCGTCCCACGCGGCGTCTTGCCCGTCCCACGCGGGGTCGTCCCCGTCCCACGCGGCGGCGTCGGCGGCCTCGGCGTCGCCCTCGACGACCGCGCCGTCCGCCGGTCCGCTCGCGCGCTCGAGTGCCGTCGCCTCCGCGGCCGCGGCTGCCTCGTCGTCGACGATGTCCAGCAGGACCACCTTCGACGCCTCGTGGGCGGCGGCGAGCCGGGCACCGAACAGGGCGGTCTCCCGGGCGGTCGGCCCCCGCATCGGGACGAGCACGTGGTCGTCGGCCTGGACGGTTCGGTAGAGGAAGCGAGCGCGCTCCTCGTAGACCTCCTCGCGCCAGAGCACGAACGCCGCCGCGACGATGCTGGCCGAGAGGGCGATGCTCACCACGTAGGCGAGTCGCGCGTTCGTGAGCAACACGAGGAGGGCGGCCGAGAAGGCCGTCGGCACCTCGACGTCGGCCGCCCAGGTCACGATCGCCGTGAGGGCCACCGCGAGCGCCGCGGCGCCCGCGTGCACCCGGAACAGCCCCGAGGGACCCTGCACCGGCTCGGCGAACGCGGCGAGCGCCACCCAGCCGGCCAGCGCGCCGAGTGTCATCCCGGCGACGAAGGAGACCGGGTCCGAGTGCCGCCCCTCCGGGTCGGCGAACAGGGTGTAGGTCCCGGAGGCCAGCGGCGGGAAGAGGAGGAAGGAGACGACGCGCAACTCGTTGGAGAGCCACGTGACCAGCCCGACGAGCAGCGGGACGAACACGAGGACAGAGAGGTGGAGCAGGTTCGTGGTCGTCTCGAGCCACTCCCGGAGCTCCCGGAGCTCCCGGAGCTCCCGCCGCTCGACGCGGCGGAGCCGGGCGGCGAGCGCGGCGACCCGCAAGCGGTCGTCGTCTCGGCGCACGGTCAGAGCCGCGTGGTCGCCGCCAGCGCCAGGTCGATGGCGCGGCCGACGTTGTCCCGGGCCTTCGGCGGCAGTTCGTCCTCGTCGCGCTCGCCCTTCTGGGTCCCCGTGACGAGGTTGCCGTCGACGGTGCAGATGGCGCCGGCGGCGAGTCCGCGGCGGCGCGCGAGGGAGAAGATGGCCGCGGCCTCCATCTCGACGCAGAGCAGGCTCGCCGAGGACCACCGGTCGACGGCGGCGTCGTCCTCGGCGTAGAACGCGTCGTCGGTGACGCCCGGCCCGACGTGGAGTGCCTCGTCGCGCTCGGCCGCGACGCCGACGAGCGCGTCGACCACGCCGTGCGTGGCGACGGCGGGCACCGAGACGTCCTCGTACCGCCTCGTCGTCCCCTCGTCCTTCGCGGCCCCGGTGAGCACGACCATGTCGCCCACCTCGACGCCGGGCTGGAGCGCGCCGGTGGTGCCGACCCGGAGGAAGGTGTCGACGCCCGTCGCGGCGAGCTCCTCCACCGCGATGGCCGCGGAGGGCGCCCCGATGCCCGTCGACGCGATCGTGAGCTCGCGGCCCCCGTAGGTGGCGTTCACGACCCGGTACTCGCGGTTCTCGGCGACGGTCTCGGCGGCGTCACAGTGGCCCGCGATGCGGTCGACGCGGTCGGGATCGCCGGGGAGGAGTGCGAGGTCGGCAACGTCGCCCTCGTCGACGCGGAGGTGGGGCTGTCTGGCCATGGGCCGAGGGTGTGCGTGCCGGGAGATAAAACGCCGGCCACCGGTGCCGCCGGGATGGCGTCCGTCAGCGGTCGAGGAGGGAGCCGGGCGCCACGGATGGCGCCCAGATACCCGCGACCGGCACCGCCGACCATAGGAGGGCGGTCGCCGGTGCCACCAGCGCCCCGAGCGTGGCCGTGGCGGGCTGGGGCTGCACGACGGCGAACAGGAGGACGTTGTGCGCGCCGGGGCCGAGCCCGACGGCGGCGACGAAGCCCAGCAGCGCGTACCCCTCGGGCGGCGCCTCGCGCACGTACCCCACGAGCAGCCACACCGCGACCAGCGAGAGCGCCACCTTCACCGCGACGAAGAGCCACCCGGCGCCGAGCAGGTCCGCCGTGGGGAGCGTGCTCGCGAACTCGATGATCGCCCGCGAGAGCGGCGAGCGCTCGCCGAAG
The DNA here is from genome assembly GCA_042217215.1 of Halobacteriaceae archaeon. GTDB lineage: Archaea > Halobacteriota > Halobacteria > Halobacteriales > Halobacteriaceae > JBDGTC01. Next base: position 6,234 of record JBDGTC010000067.1, on the reverse strand, counting down.
CCGAGCACGTCGTAGCCGACCGCCGTCGAGACGCCGTCGAGGGCGTGGCCGAACAGCGCGAGTGCCCCCGCGCCGCCGGCGGTCTCGGTCGTCTCGGGGTCGAGCCGGCCGAGGAGCCACCAGCCCAGTGCGGTGAGGAGTGCCGCGATCGCGACGGCCGCGAGCGGCCAGGTGAGGGTGAGCGTCTCCCTGCGCACGCCCCGGCCGACCGCGAGGGCGGCGACGAAGACGGCACCGAGCGCGCCCACCGAGGCGAGCGTGGCCAGCGCCGGGCGCCGTGGACCGGTGGAGGCCCCCTCGCCGACCGTCCCGGCGCCGGCGAGGACCCACGTCGCGCCCGCGAGCACCGCGACGGTGCCGTACACCGTCGGCGAGCCGGCGAACGGTGCGACGGGGTCGGGGACGAGTCCCAGTTGCCGGGCGACGTACAGGACCGCACCGAGGACCATCCACGGGGCGAGCGCGAGGACGGTCCGGTCGTCGACCGCCGGGCGCCGTCGCCGGAGTGCACCCGCGACGGCCACGGCCCCGGCGAGGAGCACGAGCGCGTGGGGCCACGGCGGGAGCCGGCTCCCGGCGGGGAGGAGTGCCATTGCAGGGGAGCCCACCGGATTCCCCGAAAGCCTTTCTACTCCCACCCGTGGGACGGGTATGGACCGCGAGGCGCTCGCCGCCCGCATCGACAACACCGCGCTCGGGCCGACCACGACGCCGGCCGACGTCGAGCGGGTGGTCGACGAGGCGGTGACCTACGGCACGAACGTCTGCGTGCCGCCCTGCTACGTCCCGGAGGCCCGGGAACGCGCCGCCGCGGCCGTCGAGGCAGACACGGCGGCCGAGCCGGCAATCGCGGCCGCCGAGGACCTCACGATCGTCACCGTCGTCGGGTTCCCCCACGGCCAGCACGCCACCGCGGCGAAGGTGAGCGAGGCCGAGATCGCGGCGGCGGACGGCGCCGACGAGCTCGACGTCGTGGCGAACGTCGGGCGCCTGCGCGCGGGGGACGCGGAGACCGTCGGCGAGGAGCTCGCCGCCGTCGTCGACGCCACGCCCTGTCCGGTGAAGGTCATCGTCGAGGCGGGGCTGTGCTCGGACGACCAGCTGCGCACCGTCGCGGAGCTGGCGGTCGACGTCGGCGCCTCGCATCTGAAGACCTCGACGGGCTTCGCCGGCGGGCGGGCGCGGGTCCGGGACGTCGCGCTCCTCTCCGAGTACCTCCCGGTGAAGGCGAGCGGGGGCATCGCGGACTTCGGGACCGCGGCGTCGATGCTCGCGGCGGGCGCGGAACGCATCGGGGCCTCGCGGGGCGTCGCCATCCTGGAGGACTTCGCGGAGCACTACACGGACGAGTAGCGGGGAAGCGAGGGGCGCGCGAGTGTGTCGCGGCGCTGCGCGCCGCGACCACGACGCGCGTCCCTCGAGACGGGCCGTGGGAGGGCCCGCAGGGCCCGACACGCGGCCCGCGCGGTGCGGCCCCCGGATGGGGCGCGCCCACGGGATAGCCGACGGCGAGCGGCCGCGACCACGACGCGCGTCCCTCGAGACGGGCCGCGGGAACTGGGTGGCCGACCGGCGCGGGGCCGACCGCAGGGAGGCCCCGGAACGAGCGAACGGCGAACGGGTGGCCGAGCCGAGCGAGGCCACCGGACGGCCGAGCGGGAGGCCCCGCGCCGGTCGACCGCTGCTCACGGCTCGCTCGCTGACGCTCACGGCTGCTCCGTTCGCGCGTTCCGTGGCGCTCGCTCTGCTCGCGCCACGCGTCGCTCGCTCACCGTTCGCACGTGCCGAGGCGCTCCCGCCCTCGGTCTCGAGGGACGCGCCGCGGTCGGTCCGCGGAGCGCGGGTTCCCGTTGGCACGCCACATCCGAGAACGCCACCGCGCCTCGGGCGTGTCGCGGCGCACTCCGTGCGCCGCTCCCGCCCTCGGTCTCGAGGGACGCGCCGCGGTCGGTCCGCGGAGCGGACCGACACGCTCGCGCGCCCCTCGCGGACCGCGCCGCTTTTGCCGCCGCGCGCCCCAGCACCGCCCGAGCCGGATGGCGCGCTACCACGTCGAGACCTACGGCTGCACGGCCAACCGCGGGGAGAGCCGCGAGATCGAGCGGCGCCTCCGGGACGCCGGCCACCGCCCCGCCCACCTCGACGACGCCGACGTCGCCATCCTCAACACCTGCACCGTGGTCGAGAAGACCGAGACCAACATGCTCGCCCGGGCGGCCGAGCTCGACGACGCCGTGCCCGAACTGGTCGTGACGGGCTGCATGGCGCTCGCGCAGGGCGAGGCGTTCGCGGAGGCGGGCGTCGACGCGCGCGTCGAGCACTGGGACGACGTGCCGACCGCGGTGCGCAACGGCGAGTGCCCGACGCCGGGCGCGCCGTCGGCCCGCGAGGCCGCCGCGGACGCGGCCGGCGAGGAGACGACCGGCGACCCCGCCGACCCCGTCCTCGACGGCGTGGTCGGCATCCTCCCCATCGCGCGGGGCTGCACCTCGAACTGCTCGTACTGCATCACGAAGCAGGCGACGGGGCGCATCGACTCGCCGCCGGTCGCGGAGAACGTGCGGAAGGCCCGCGAGCTGCTGGACGCCGGCGCGCGCGAGCTGCGCGTCACGGGCCAGGACACGGGCGTCTACGGCTGGGACACCGGCGAGCGGAAGCTCCCCGAGCTGCTCGAGCGCATCTGCGCGCTCGACGGCGAGTTCCGGGTGCGCGTCGGGATGGCGAACCCCGGCGGCGTCCACGGCATCCGCGAGGAGCTCGCCGACGTGTTCGCCGCGAACGAGGAGCTGTACGACTTCCTCCACGCGCCGGTGCAGTCGGGGAGCGACGACGTCCTCGCGGACATGCGCCGCCAGCACCGGGTCGAGGGTTTCCGCGAGGTGGTCGACGCCTTCGACGAACGCCTCGACGAGTGGACGCTCGCCACCGACGTCATCGCCGGGTTCCCCACCGAGACCGACGCCGACCACCGGCAGACGGTCGACCTGCTGCGCGAGGTGCGCCCCGAGCGCATCAACGTCACCCGCTTCTCGAAGCGCCCGGGGACGGACGCCGCCGAGCTGAAGGGGCTGGGCGGGCAGACGAAGAAGGATCGCTCCTCGGAGCTCACCGACGTCGCGATGGACCTCGTGGGAGCGGCCTACGACGCGATGGTCGGCGAGCGCCGGCGCGTGCTCGCGGTGGAACCGGGGACCGGCGACTCGGTGAAGTGTCGGGACGCGGCCTACCGGCAGATCATCGTCCAGGACGCCCCCGCCCGCGGCGTCGAGGTCGGGGAGTTCTACGACGTCGAGGTCACGGACGCCGCGACGGTGTACGCCTTCGGCGAGCCGGTCTGAGTCCGTCCGAGCCCGTCAGTCGAAGACCAGCTCGACCGCCCCGGTGGGGTCGGCACCGTCGGCGGCACCGGCCCCGGCACGTGCCGCCTCGTGGTCGCCGAACGCGGCGTGCAGGCGCTCGTAGGTGTCCGCGAGGGCCTCGACGATGACCGTGGTGTCGGAGATGACGGCCATGAAGTTGGTGTCGCCGCTCCACCGCGGGACGACGTGGGTGTGTACGTGGTCGTCGATGGACCCGCCCGCGGCGCTCCCGCCGAGGTTCATCCCGGTGTTGAACCCGTCCGGCGAGAGCGCGGTCCGGAGCGCGCCGAGCGTCGCCTGCGTGAGACGCGCGTGGTCGAGCGTGACCGCGGGGGAGAGCGCGTCGTACCGCCCGGCGTGCTCGTCGGGGATCACCATCGCGTGCCCGGGGTTGTACGGGTAGTTGTTGAGGAGGACGTAGGCGTGCGCGGAGCGCGCGACGACCAGTGACTCGCGGTCGTCGTCGGCCGCCGGGAGCCGACAGAACACGCAGCCGTCGTCTTCCTCACCCGGCGGCTCGTCGCGCTCGACCCACTCGATGCGCCACGGCGCGAAGACCTGCTCCATGGGCCCGGTGGGTGACGGGCGGGTAAAACGGTTGGTCACCGTGGCGGGAGGACGGAGCCGAGGCAGCCGGAGGGACGGGTTGAACCAACGAATTGTGCCTGTATCAGCATAAAATCACAGACTCCTTGGGCTCGGATTTATATCCGTGTGGCGCGGAACCCACGGACGGAGGCCGCATGGCAAGCCAGACACCCCGGTCGACGGAACTGACCGAGCGCTGTGAGGAGTGCGCCGCGGAGACGGCCCACGCCGTCTCCGTGGAGCTCCGGACCGAGAGCGCCGAGTCGGAGAACGCGCAGTTCTCCCGCGAACCGTACCGCGTGAGCGAGTGCCGCGCCTGTGGCGCGACGCGGGCGCGCCGGATGAACAACGCGTGAGGCGGTCCGACACCGCGTCGGTGCGGTCGCCGCGCCAAGTGACGACGCGCCGTCGTCGTCCCCTGCCGGCGGCGACTCCGCCGCCGGTCAGTCCTGCCGGGTCGTCACCTCGCAGCCGTCCTCGGTGACGATCACCGTGTGCTCGGCCTGGCTCACGAGCACGCCGTCGTCCTCTTTGAGCACCGGGTAGGAGCGCAACACGCCGGCGCGCTCGAGGTTCTGGATGGCCATCCGGTTCCGCGCCCCGTCGAACCACCGCGTCGAGAACGGGAGCTCGCGGTACTCCTCGCGCACCGTCTCGAGCAGCTGTCGCGCCTGGCGCTGGCGCACGGTGCGGTCCTCGACGAGCGAGTAGATCTCGGTCTTCGCGCCCTCCGTGACCTTCCCGGAGCCGTCGGTGGCGAACGGCTCGATGGCGACGACGTGGCCCGGCTCGAGTTCGACGCCGGAGTCCATCGCGCGGTTCGGGATGTTGGGGCCGGTGTGAGCGTCCCAGTGCGCGAGGCCGTGCCCGGTGAGGTTCACGATGGGGCGGTAGTCGTGGGCGGTGACGGCCTCCTCGATGGCGGCGCCGACCTGGCCGGTGTGGACGCCGGGTTCGACCGCGTCGATGGCCGCCGCGAGGCCGTCCTCGGCCGCCGCGACGAGGTCCGGGACGCCGCGGAGGTCGACCGTCGTCGCGGCGTCCGCGATGTAGCCGTCGACGTGGACGCCCACGTCGAGGCAGACGACCTCCTCGCCGAAGGTGGCGTCGTCGTCCGGCCCGGGCGAGGCGTGGGAGGCCTCCTCGTCCACGGAGATGTTGACGGGAAAGGCGGGGCGGGCCCCGAGCTCCTCGATGCGGTCCTCGGCGAACTCCGCCACCGAGAGGTGCGACTCCCCGACGGCGACCCGCTCGGCCGCCTCCTCGAGGACCGTCGCGAGGACGTCGCCGGCCTCGCGGTACTTCTCGTGGGCCTCGCTTCCCAGTTCGAGCATGGCGCCGCGTTCGGCGAACGGGCAGAAAGGGGTTGCGTTGCGACCGCGTGGGGCGCGTGACCGGCCGGTCCGCGCCGGCCGACGGCGCCTGCGGGCACGCGCCACGGGTCGCGGGCAACAGAACACGTTTGCGAGTGCCGCTCACCGAAGGCGTAGAGCTTATGCGACGACCCCCGGAACCGCCTCTATGAGCCTGGAGAGCCTGGAGGTCCCCGATGGAACGCCCATCGAGGCCATCGACGCCGACGCCGACGAACTCGCGGTCCCGGACGACCCCATCGTCCCCATCATCTTCGGCGACGGCATCGGGGTCGACGTCGCCCCCGCGGCCCAGCAGGTCCTCGAGACCGCCGCGAACGCGACCGGGCGGGACATCGAGTGGCTCCGCTGCTACGCCGGCGAGTCCGCGCGCGAGCGCTACGACGAGAACCTCCCGGCGGACACCGTCGACGCCATCCGGGAGTACCGCGTCGCCATCAAGGGCCCGCTCACGACGCCGGTGGGCGCCGGCTTCCGCTCGCTGAACGTCGCGCTCCGACAGAAACTCGACCTCTACGCGAACGTCCGCCCCACCTACCACCTCGAGGGCGTCCCCTCGCCGGTCAAGCGCCCCGAGGAGATGGACATGGTGAACTTCCGGGAGAACACCGAGGACGTGTACGCCGGCATCGAGTGGGAGGAAGGCACCGACGAGGTGGAGCGGGTCCGGGACTTCGTCGAGGAGGAGATGGGCTTCGACAAGACCATCCACGACGGGGCGGTGGGCATCGGCGTCAAGCCCATCACCGAGTTCGGGACCAAGCGCCTCGTCCGGAAGGCCATCGACTACGCCCTCGCGAACGACCGCGACTCAGTCACGCTGGTCCACAAGGGCAACATCATGAAGTTCACCGAGGGGCAGTTCCGCGACTGGGGCTACGAGGTCGCCGAGGAGGAGTACGGCGACGAGGTCA
>JBDGTC010000064.1:1352-10699 GCA_042217215.1 Halobacteriaceae archaeon | reverse complement strand
TCGCGCACCGCCTGCGGGTCGCTGAAGCGGACCTCGAGCTTCCGGGGGTGGACGTTGGCGTCGACGGCGCCCGGCGGGCACTCGACGAAGACGACCGCGAAGGGGTAGCGATCGGGCGCCAGCTGGCCGCCGTAGGCCGAGAGCACCGCGTCCCGCAGCCCCGCGTCGTCGACGTACCGGCCGTTGACGTACGTCGCGAGGTACTCCCGGGTCGAGCGCGTGGTCTCCGGGTCCGAGACGTAGCCGTGGACGCGTGTGAGTGGGGCGTCGGCGAGCGGCGCGTCGGCGTCGGCACCGCTCTCGGCGTCCTCGACCGCGCCGTCGTCGCCAGCGTCCGCAACGGCGTCGACGGGAACCAGCGACTCGGCGACCTCGCGGCCGTAGACGGCGAGTGCGGCCTCGCGGAGGTCGCCGCGGCCCGGCGTGGCGAACACCTCGCGGCCGTCGTGGGTGAGCGAGACCGCCACGTCCGGGTTCGCGAGCGCGTACCGCGAGACGACGCGGTTGCAGTGGGCGAACTCCGTGGCTGATTCCGCGAGGTACTTCTCCCGCGCGGGGACGTTGTAGAACAGGTCTCTGACCGCCACCGTGGTCCCGACCGGCCGGCCGGCGGGCGAGACGTCGACCACCTCGCCGCCCTCGACGGTGAGCTGTGTGCCCCGCGGGGACTCGGCGGCGCGCGTGGTGATGGTCGTCCGCGAGACCGCCGCGACGGCGTGGAGCGCCTCGCCGCGGAAGCCCAGCGTCCCGACGTGCTCGAGGTCGGCGAGGCGCTCGATCTTCGAGGTGGTGTGCTTCTCGACCGCGCGCTCCACGGCGTTCTCGGTCATCCCGTGTCCGTCGTCGGCGACGCGGAGCAGGTCGGTGCCGCCGGCCTCGAGCTCGACGTCGACGCTGTCGGCGCCCGCGTCGAGGCTGTTCTCGACGAGCTCCTTCAGCGCGGCCGCGGGGCGCTCGACGACCTCGCCCGCGGCGATGCGGTCGATGGTCGACTGGTCGAGCTGGCGGATGTCGGTCACGGCGCGTCCCTCCCGGTCCGGGGCGGCCCCGCCGTCCGCGCGCCACGCGACCCCCCGCCGCAGGACGCGCTCGCCGGGCGCCTCGGGTGGCGCGACCGCCCGCCTGCGGGGGTGGGCTGCATCGGGAGCGACGACGGGCCGGCGAGGTATGAATGTGCGGCATCGGGCGCGGGCGGAGACGGGAGGCGGGTGCGCCTGCCCTCCTCACTCCGCGAGCCGCGACTGCCACTCCTCGACGCGCGCCATCAGCTCCACCGGCGACAGCTCCGCGATGGGGGTCTCGCGGAGCTCGGCGAGCACGTCGTCGGCGGCCGGATCGCGGGCGGCGTCGCCCGGATCGCTGGTGGCGTCGCCGGCGGACGGGCCCGCCCGCTCCCGGTAGTCGCCGGAGCCGACGTCGAACACCGCCTGGACGGTCTCGCCGGGCGTCGCCCCGTCGCCGCGCGTCCCGCCCCCGTCGCCCGACCGGCCGCCGCGCGCCTCGACCGCCTTCTCCTCGCGGAGGCGGTCGAGCACGTCGGTCGCGCGGTCCACGACGGGCTCGGGCACCCCCGCGAGGTCGGCGACGTGGATGCCGTACGAGCGGTCGGTCGCGCCGGGCTCGACGGTCCGGAGGAAGGTGACGTCGCCGTCCTCCTCGGCCGCGGCGACGTGGACGTTCGCGACGCGTGGCAGGTGGTCGGCGAGGGTCGTCAGCTCGTGGTAGTGGGTCGCGAACAGCGTCAGCGCGCGCACCTCGTTGTGCAGGTACTCCGTGGCGGCCCACGCGATGGAGATGCCGTCGTAGGTCGCGGTGCCCCGCCCCACCTCGTCGAGGACGACGAGCGAGCGCTCGGTCGCGGCGTGGAGGATCTTCGACAGCTCCTGCATCTCCACCATGAACGTCGACCGCCCGCTCGCCAGCTCGTCGAGCGCGCCGACGCGCGTGTAGATGCCGTCCACGAGCCCCAGCTCCGCACGGCTCGCCGGGACGAAGCTGCCGGCCTGCGCGAGGAGCACGATCAGCGCGACCTGGCGCATGTACGTGGACTTCCCGGACATGTTGGGACCGGTGACGACCACGAAGCGCCGGCCGTCGGGGCCGGCGCCGCGGGCCGCTGCGGCGTCCTCGTCCGCGGCCGCGGCGCCGGCCTCGGCGCCCCGTCCGCCCGTCGCCTCGACGCCCCCGTCGCCGACCGTGGTCCCGTCGCCCGCGGCGTGGCCGTCTGCGCCGGTGGCACCGAGGCCCCCGAGGCGCGCGTCGTTCGGGACGAACTCGACGGTCTGCTCCACGACGGGGTGACGGCCGCCCTCGACGTCGATCAGGTCCACGTCGGGGTCGCGCAGCGTCGGTCGTACCCAGTCATTCGTCACGGCGTGGGTGGCGAGCGCGGCGAGCACGTCCACCTCCGCGAAGGCCCGGCCGACGGCCTGGAGCAGGGCGGTGCGCTCGCCGACGCGCTCGCGGAGGTCGTCGAAGGCCGCACGCTCGAGGGCCTCGCGGCGCTCCTCGACCTGGAGGATCTCGCGCTCGCGCTCCTCGAGCTCCTCGGTCGTGAACCGCTTCGAGTTCTTGAGCGTCTTGACCTCGCGGTACTCCGGGGGCGCGGCGTCGGCCTCGCTCTTGCCGATCTGGACGTAGTAGCCGTCGGTCCGGTTCCGGTCGACCTGGAGGTGGGTCACGCCGAGGCGTGCCCGCTCGCGCTCGGCCAGCTCCTCGAAGTAGGTCCGCAGCGACTCGTGACGCTCGACCACCGCGTCGAGCTCCTCGTCGTACCCCCGCCGGAAGAGGCCGCCGTCGCCCGCCGACGCCGGCGGTTCGTCGACCAGCGCGTCGGCGAGTTCGGCGCGGAGGTCGGCCGCGGCCTCCCGGTCCGGTCGGTCGAGCACCTGGGCGACGGGCGAGTCGGCCAGCGCCGGCGCGCGCTCGACCGCCTCGCGGAGTTCGGGCAGGACGCTCAGGGCGTCCCGGATCGCCGCGAGGTCCCGCGGGCCGGCCGACCCGCTCGCGGCGCGGCTCGCGAGGCGGGCGAGGTCGCGGGTGTCCCCGAGCGTCTCCCGCAGGGACTCCCGGGCGAGCGCGGCGTCTGTCAGTGCCGCGACGCCGTCGAGGCGGCGTTCCAGCTCCGCGCGGTCCTGGCGCGGCCGCGTGAGCCACTCGCCGAGGAGCCGCCTGCCCGCGGCGGTGACGGTGTGGTCGACCGTGTCGAGCAGGGTCTCGTCGCCCTCGCCGTGCATCGGCTCGGTCAGCTCGAGGTTGCGCCGGGTCGTGGCGTCGAGGGCGACGCCGTCGTCGGGGCTGTACGTGCCCAGGCGGGTGAGCGACGCCCGCACGCCGGCGCCCGTCTCCCCCACGTACGCGAGCACCGCGCCCGCCGCGCGGACCGGCGGGGCGCCCGCCTCGAGGTCGACGCTGTCGAGGGCGGACTCGCCGAACTGGTCGCGGACGGCGTGGGTCGCCGCGCCGGGGGCGAACGCGTCCGGGTCGTGCTCGGTCAGTGTCGCGTCGGCGCGCTCCGCGACGGTGTCGGCGAGGGACCCCTCGCGCACGGCCGGGCCGGGGAGCACCTCCACCGGGTCGAAGCGGTGGCACTCGCTCAGCGCTGCGTCGCGGTCCGGCACCGTCGTGACGTGGAACGCCCCGGTCGTGACGTCGGCGAAGGCGAGGCCGTACGGCCCGTCGGAAGCGCCGGCGCCGTCGCCCGCACCGTCCGGCGCGCCATCTCCCGACACGACGGCGACGAGATAGCGGGCCGCGGCGTCGCCCGCGTCGAGGCTGGTGCCGGGCGTGACCACGCGGGTCAGCGAGCGGGCGTGGCCGCCGTCGTCGGTCTCGTGCTGGTCGGCGACGGCGACGCGATACCCCCGCTCGACGAGCTGGGTCACGTGAGGCGTGAGCTCCGAGACGGGGACGCCCGCCATCGAGTGCGTCTCGCCCGCGCTGCCCTTCTCCGTGAGCGTGAGGTCGATCTCGCGGGCGACGGTCTCGGCGTCCTCGCCGAAGAACTCGTAGAAGTCACCGACCTGCATCGCGAGGAGGTCGGCGTCGGCCTCGCGGGCGAGTTCGCGGTACTCGCCGACGATGCCGCCGTCGGTCACGGGGGTACCCCTCCCGCAGTGCGTGCGACTGTCACCCGCCGGCCGACCGACGGCGGCCGGGCGTGGTTCGGCCCGGCGGCGCCAGGCGCTGCCCGGGTGGCGGGTGACGGCATGGTGTGGGCATGGCCAGCAGGCAGTAAAAGGACTGCGCTTGGTGTGGTGGGCCGACCGGACCGGGCACCGGACCACACACGTGGCTGACCAACTGCGCCGGCATTTCACCCTCACCGGCGAAGTGTCGCCATGGTGCCGACCGCTGCGTCGCTCGGCGTGGCTCCGACCGTGACCGAGGGGATCCAGCTACTGGTCGCGCTCGCGAATCCGCTCGGGACGTACCTCATCCTCAGCAAGCCCGCGGTGATCACGTGGCCGGACGCACTCCTCATCGTCGGCGGGCTGTTCCTGCCCACGCTCGTCATCATCGGACTCCAGGGTGGCCTCCCGCCGACCACGGTCATGCTGTTGACGGGTATCCTCGTCGGCAACACCATCGCCATGGTCGACGACAACTAGGGTGGCTGTGGCGGCCCGGCCGGACAGGTGAACAGGATGAGTTTGTGCGGCGCCCCATATCCGAGCCTCCCGAACACTCGCGTATGGTCTCGACCGCCCGCTCGCTCCCGCCGGCCGCCGTCGGCCTCCCGGGGCTCGACCAGGTGGCACAGCTGCTCCTCCTGGCCGCGATTCCCGTGGCGCTCTCCCTCCTCTTCGGGAGGGCCTGGACCAGCAGCGACGGCGTCCCGCTGCTCTCGCGAACCGAGAAGTACCTCCTCGCGGGAGTGGTGGTGCTCGGCTCCCTGGCCGGCGTCGCCGTCCTCCGCGGCTGGCTGCCGATCGTCGACGTGGTGTCGGTGAGTGCTCCCGTCCTCGCCCTCGAGGCGCTCCTCCGGCTCGCCATCCCCGTGGGCCTGTCGCTGCTCGTCGGGCGGCGGTGGCTGGGGGCCGAGGACAAGCCGCTGTTCTCGCGCCGGCAGAAGTACCTCCTCGCGGCCGCCGTCGTCGCACTGCCGCTGCTGGTGATCGCGTGGCTCAACGGGTGGTTGCCGAGCCTCTCGCTGAGCCTCCTGGCCCAGGGTCTCCTCGTCGCGGCGATGCTGCTCGCCATCTACCTCATCGTGACACTGCGGTTCCCGCTCGGCGCGGACGGGGCGAAGCCCCTCTCCGGGTGGCCGAAGTTCATCGCCCTGGCCGCAGCCATCCTCGTCCCGTGGTTCGGCATCCTCTGGCTCCGGGGCGGGATCGGCGCCGTGCTCGCCGGGCTCACCGAACCGACCCTCGCCCGGTGGATTCAGCTCATGGCGGCGGTCGCGATCCCGGTCGCCCGCCACTTCACGCTCGTCGGGACGCGCACGCTCACGTGGCCCGACCTGCTCATGGGCATCGGCATGATGCTCTTCCCGGCACTGATCCTCCTCCAGTTGCAGGGAGTCATCCCGATTACGGCCACACTGGCCGCCGCGGGGTTCGGCATCGGGCACGCCATGGAGATGCTCGACAGCGACTGAGCGCGCACCGCCGGGAGGTCCGGCTGACGGGGCCGGGCTCCACGCCCAGCGCACCCCGACCGCTCACTGTTCTGTCGTTCCTCTGTCCCCTAATGGCCATCCACCCCTACCCCCTGACATGGTCGCTCCCGCGCAGACCGGGGCCGTGCTGGCCGCGCTCCCGACCCCGACGCAGTGGCTCCAGCTCATCGTGCTCTCGGCGATTCCCATCGGCCTGGGGCTGCTCACCGTCAAGACGAAGACGTTCAAGTGGTTCGACATGCTCCACGCGGTGGCCATCCTGTTCATCCCGGTCCTCCTGGTCCTGGTCATCAACGACGCGCTGCCCTCGAGCGCGGTGGCGATACTCCTCGGCATCATGCTCGCGTACTTCATGAGCCTCGTCGACACGGACTGACGGCGCGCTGGCGTCACCGCGCCGGCGCCGCTCGGGACCCGGTCCGCGGCCACCCACATTCAAGGCCCGGCCGCGCCCCACCACCGCCAATGTACCTCGCCGACCGCGCCTGGCCGGACCTCGCAGACCCCTTCGAGGCGACCTCCCTCGCGCTCGTGCCGCTGGGCTCCACCGAGCAGCACGGCCCGCACCTCCCGCTCTCGACGGACCACCGCATCGCCGAGGCGTTCGCCCGGGCCGCCGCCGAGCGGACGGGCGCCGTCTGCACGCCGGCGGTGGACGTCGGCGTCTCCGCCCACCACCGGCAGTTCCACGGCACCCTGTCGGTCGACCCGCCGGCGTTCCGCGACTACGTCGAGTCCCTCACCCGCAGCCTCGCTCCCCACGGCATCGACCGCGTCGTGTACGTGAACGCCCACGGTGGCAACGTCGCCCACCTCCGCGAGGTCGGCCGCCGGCTCCGCGACGACGGCACCCTCTACGCCGTCGAGTGGATGTGGGACGAGAGCATCCCGGACCTGGTCGACGAGGCCTTCGCGCACAACGGGCCCCACGGCGGGCCGAAGGAGACCGCGCTCGTCCAGCACCTCGCACCCGACCTCGTCCACGACGACCGCCTCGCGGACGCCCGCGACGGCGGCGTGGTCGACCTCGCGGACGCCGACGCGCGGCGCCACGGCGCGCGAACGTACTACGACGCCATCGACAACAGCCCGAACGGCGTCTTCGGCGACCAGACCGACGCGACCGCGGAGAAGGGAGCGGAGCTGTTCGAGGCCGCGACCGAGGAGCTCGTCGCGCTCTGCGAGTGGCTCGAGGACCAGGCGTTCGTGGGCCTGCTGCCGAAGGCGCACGTGTAGGGCGGGGCTGAGGTTTTTCCGGAAGTGCGGAGCAGTCAGGGACGAATGGGCGAGCGTGGTTCCGACCCCGACCCGGCGGTGCTAGACCTCGCGCTCCGGGAGTCTCGACACGTCCTCGACCACCAGATTCAGCAACTGGAGCGCATCGACGACAAGATCATGCGGACGGTCCGAACCGGAGTCCTCCTCCTGGGTATCCTCCTCTCGAGTGCCGCGTTCGCGGTCGACAGCGCGTCCCTCACGTTCGCCGGGTAGTTCTGGCCGTTGACGGCAGGGGCAGCGTCGATCTGCCTGGCCGTCACTATCGTCTGGGGGATCGGCGCGTACTCCGTATCGTCGTTCGACTACGGCATCGGACCACGCTACCGGACGGAGTTCCGCAGGGGCTACTACTCCGAGACGGAAGCCAAGTCGGTCGTCCTCGCAGGCTACGACGACTGGACGGACTCGATGGACGAGGAGATCGACAACAACGAGCGGTCGCTGACCGTGGTCCAGCTATCGCTGTTTCTCTCGGTGCTGTTCTTCGTCGAGACGGCTAGCTTTTTGGTGTGAGCGGCCCCATCCTGCGGACATGGTGACGTCACCGAAGACGGGCCAGGAGCTCGAGCCGGAGACGCACCACCGCGGGCCGGAGTGGCTGCGCCGCAACTACGCCCGGGTTGGGCTCGCACCCGACCCCGACTCGCGGGGGGATCGGCGGCGGGTGGAGGACTGATTCCGGCCGCCGTCAGTCACCGTTTCGACCCGCCTCCTCGACCGCGACCCGCTCGCGCTCGGCCTTCGCCAGCAGGTTCCCCTGCAGGACCACGTCCCGGTTACCGTCGCCGACGAGTTCGAGGAAGGTCCCGGTGCCCGCGACGGCGGTGCAGGAGGTCACCAGCGCGCCGTCGACGTCGCGGAAGCGCAGGACGGGCACGTCGGGGTCCGGCGACGGGTCCCGGAGGCGGTCGACCTCGAGGGTCTCGACGTTCGACGCGTCGAGGGCCGGCGCGTCGCCCGCGACGTCCGCGACGACGTTGTCGAGCAGGAGCCCGGTGACGTAGCTGGCGTCGATGCCCGCCTCGCGCGCGTCGGCGTGGACGTCCGAGAGGCTGACGTCGTCGATGGGGCGCTCGGGGAGGCCGTCGAAGTTCGCGATCGTCCGCGCGCCCGTCACGGTGATGTCCGAGTAGTGGACGTTCCGGATGGTCGGCGTGCCCTCGTCGACGGGCTGGTACTCGGCGTCGCCGCCGCCGTAGCGCATCGTGAAGACGAACGCGTGGTCGACGACGTCGTCCATCACGAGGTTCGTGGCGCGGACGTTCTCGACCACGCCGCCGCGGCCGCGCTCGGTCTTGATGCGCAGGCCGCGGTCGGTGCCGTCGAAGACGCAGTTCGAGACGGTGACGTTGCGCACGTCCCCGCTCATCTCGGAGCCGATGACCACGCCGCCGTGGCCGCGGCGCATCGTGCAGTTCGTCACGGTGACGTTCTCGCAGGCCTCGCCGACCCGGCGGCCGTCCTCGTCGTAGCCGGACTTGATGGTGACGCAGTCGTCGCCGACGTCGACGTGGCAGTTCGCGATGCGGACGTTCGAACAGGAGTCGGGGTTGAGCCCGTCGGTGTTCGGCGAGAACTCGGGGTTCTCGACGGTGAGCCCGTCCATCGTCACGTTCTCGCAGTAGACGGGGTGGACGGTCCAGGAGGGCGAGTTCCGGATCGTCACGTCCGCGAGCCGGACGTTCGCGCAGTTGATCAGGTTGATCGCGCGGGGGCGGGGGTGGTCGAGGTCGGCTTCGTGCGGCGACGGGAAGTGCTCCTCGCGGGACAGGCCGCGCTCCTTCCGCAGGAGGTAGTAGTGCCAGTGGAGGACCCACCACGGTCGGCCCCGGCAGTCGATGGTGCCCTCGCCCGTGACGGCGACGTTCTCGCGGTCCAGCGCGGTGATGAGCGAGGCGTGGACGTCCCGCTCCAGCCCCTCGTGTCGGCCCGGGATGACCGGGTATGCGTCGACGTCCTGGCTGCCCAGGAGCGTCGCGCCCGCCTCGAGGTGGACCTCGACGTCGCTCTTGAGGAACAGCGGTGCACAGACGTACTCGCCGGCGGGGACGACGACGGTGCCGCCGCCGGCCGCGGCGCAGGCGTCGATGGCCGACTGGACGGCGGCGGTGTCGGCGGTCTCGCCGTCGCCGGCGGCGCCGTGCTCGGTGACGTCGAAGCGTGCCATGGGGGCCGTCGGAGTGGCGGAGGTAATAGCGGTTCGGGAGGGCGGTCGGAGCAAGCGTGTCGGTGCACCGCGCCGACCGCGCAGCGAGACCGCCAGACTGGCGAGCGGGAGGAGCGACCGGAGGGAGCGACGACACGCGAGCCGGGCGGTCGGAGCAAGCGTGTCGGCCGCGAGGCCGACCGCAGGGAGGCCTCGGAATGGGCGAGCGGCGAAGCCGCGAGCCGCGCGAGGCCGACCGCAGGGAGGCCTCGGAATGGGCGAGCGGCGAAGCCGCGAGCC
>JBDGTC010000064.1:0-1252 GCA_042217215.1 Halobacteriaceae archaeon | reverse complement strand
GCGCGAGGCGCGACGTTATAGGCGGTCGGCGGAGCCGACCGCCCGCACGACGCACGCCAACCGATCAGCGAAGACCACCGGAGGAACCGTCGCGGAACCGACCGTCCCCGGACGCCTCAGGCCTCTGTCCACACCCGCACGTAGAATCGGTCGTACCCCCCGTGGGCCACCTCGAGTGCGCCCATCCACCAGTTCCAGCGCTCCACGAGACCGTACCCCTCCGGGGCGTCCTCGAGGTGGTCGACCACGCGCTCCGGCGTGAGTTCGACGCCGTGATCCGGTTCGTAGACGCCGCTGTCCGCCAGGTCGCCGGCCGCGCGCGCCACCACCCGCCGCTCCCCCGCGTCGGCCTCGAAGGCTGCCGAGAGTAGCGACTCCAGGGCGTCCCTGTTCACGACCTGACAGTAGACCCGGACGGCAAAGGCCCTTGCGGCCGCGTCGTGGATTCACACGTGCGGTCGGTTCTCAGTACGTGCTCCCCTCGCCGCGACCGCCGCGCCCGCCCTCGTTCCGCTCGACGCCCATGTAGCTCTCGGCCTGCTCGTGCTCCCAGCCGGCGTCGTCGTCCGCGACGCGGACCACGACCGAGGAGACGTCGTCGAACTCCGCCGCGAGTTCGACCTTGATGTTCTGGGCGGTGCGGGGACTGATGCCACACCCGCTGCACGCGCCGCCGAGCTCGACGACCACCTCGCCCGTCGTGGGGTCGGCCACCTGGACCGCGCTCTCGCCGCCGTGCATCCGGATGATGGGCATCTGCGCCGCGAGCCACCGCTCCACGCGCTCGCGGAGGGTGCCCTCGCCGGCGGGGCCGTCGCCGTCGACCGCGTCGCGGCCGGCGACCGCGCCGTCGTCGTCGGACCGCGCACCCGGGTCGGCGGGGTCCTGTCCGGTCATGGACGCCGGTTGGCGACGCGCGCGGGTAACCCTTCGGGTTGGGGCGACGGTCGGTTCGGGCCGGGGCGACGGTCGGACCGAGACCGCACGGCGGAGCCCGACGGCGTCACCCGAGCGCGTCGCGGAGGGCCGTACCGGCCACCAGGACGACGACCGCCACGAGCAGGAGGTTCGCGACCGTCGGGGGAGGTCGCGGCGCGACGGCGCGGAGGCCGAGCCAGAGCCCCGCGACGGCGGCGACGAGCGCCGTCACGAACGCGAGGTGGGCCGCCTCCGCCCGCTCGCCGCCGGCCCCGCGGCCGAGCTCGCGGCGGAGGCGGCGGCCGAACGTGCCCACCTCCCACGCGAGGAAGGC
>JBDGTC010000073.1:0-11032 GCA_042217215.1 Halobacteriaceae archaeon | reverse complement strand
TTCTGGTGCGAGAGAATCTCCAAAACGTAGACGAAGAGATCGCCGAGAAAGGTGACGAGACAGTGATTCTGTGTACCGACGACTACACGATCTACGATGATATCGACGAGTACGACGGCATTGACGCTCATCTGGCGATCACGCACGACGATACGTACGTGATCGGCGACGCCCACGTCAACAGCTGTGAGAACCGCCATAGCTTCCTTCGCCAGTGGCTGGCGAAGTTCAGAGGCGTCTCGAAGCATCATCTTCAGGGCTATCTCAACTTTCTCGGCCTCTTGCTGAACGATAGCGCCGATTGGTTCAGCAAGATCCTGAGTTACGAGTCATCGAGATGAGCGCACGGCTATTTGTTCCAAAGCTGTGTAAGCCCCAGTCGAAAAATTATTGTTAACCAAACAAGTCTTCAGTCCGTTTTTGTTTACTCCACCGACTTCATTAGCTATTCCGCCGCCAACATTGTCCTCTAGACATTGGTTATGATGATCAACTACCAAGCACACAGAGGCCGAATCATAGAGAGAATAATTATTCTGTAGCCAACATTCAGCATCATCAACCCTGTCCTCCAGTTCATTAGAACTGCAATCCGTACAGTCACAAGCACCTGAACAGTAATCGCATTCGCATGCGTGAATGGGGACCACTATACTGTCATTCATATTTGTATAATAGTCCTCACAAGTATACTTGTTTAGGTGTTGTAGGGAAGAATATATTTTACTCTGGTAATCATCTAATCTTGAACTCGGGTTGGACACCGAATTGTGAAAATTATCTGAACCAAAAATGTCAACATATATCGTCATAGTGAATCACCGCCAATAACGGATACCCGATCAAGCTCTTTGACATCAATTCCATCCCCCACCAATAAATTTTTGATGACCTTTGAACCTGGCATTTGGTCAGGGAGAATCATTCCTCCCGGGATATTATATATGGGTATTTGTCCACGGTCCAATACGTGAAGTATGGGGATTACAGTGACAGTTTCTGTCCCACCAGGGACAAACCTCTTCAATTCATCATTACGCCGGCCTTCCACCTTGATTTGTTTGTACGAGGTGATATTATCAACAATTTCCTTTGGTAATTCAATCCGAGCTATGTTGCCTTCTGTAAAAGTATGGGTCGATAGATCAGTTGACACCGTGTTGTCAGCGAAATCAATTGCATATTTAACTGGAGAGTCTGAATTGAGTATTTCACACTCCCTCGAATTAAACCAGGACCTCAAATACAAATTATGAGTTATCTCAGCAGATTTTCTACCGTAGCCCTTTATCGAACCGGGCGTTTTTACTATATTTTGGGCAGATAGTTGAGGTAGATTAAAATCTGTTACGACATAACCAGCCGATTCTGTTGAATAAACCGCTGGGAATAAAGAATCATATGCACTTCGTGGGAGATCTTTCTCATCTGTGTTAAGTATATCAGATGTCATTCGGATATCTACAACTCTCTTGCTCATCACCTCCACATCCGACACATTTGAAGTGATCGAGAGTTGGTTAATATTTTTAGAGTTGCTCGCTGCTGCGGCATCAGTACTAATAACTGAGCCTATTCCAAGTGCACTACTCTCCAACACAGATCGTCTACTGACGGATTTTCCACCCATCACATGGAAAGGACATACGTGCAACCAGTTATAACTTTCCCCGCGCCCAATTATTATTTAGTAATTCAAATTCTCAAGGTATGGGATTTGATAAGGTTCGCGTGTCAATACTGGCACTATTCAGTTACGGCTGACGCCTGTCATACGTTTCGACGCACTGAGCTAATGGCTCGGGGGTGCTGCGGCACGACATCAACCCGGGTGGGACTTCTAAAGGGGCCGCGGTCTCGGGGAAGGACGGCGACGCAAGGACCGCAACGGAAGCGAGGACCGCAGCGAGCCGCCCGAGCCGAAACCGTGGGGGCTTTCGTAGGTCTCTGTATAACTCGTAGTATTATCTGATCAGGGCCTCAATACTCGCCGAAAGGTATAGCGGTTAACCGCAGTAACCGCTACAAATAAATTTCAGGCCATAATATTTTTTATGATGATTCCCTTCTCCTATGAACAGCATAATTAGACGAGAATTGGACCTCTGCCCCCTGCTAGCCTTTAAATATGTATTAACATTGTCCCCCACCAAAAGGACCTGCCCCTTTCGTGATTTTTAATGTTTCTTTCGTTGTCATCGATATCTCTAAAGTATTTGGCGGATTTAGAGTGATCGATTTTTCTTTGCTATTTGAACGGACAATGATCCTATTTGTATCCGAAGGTACCAAGTTATCCCTTGTAACAGAACTCTGGGCTTCTACGCTAATTTCTTTTGATTTATATGGCTTTTTATTAGTTTGCTTATATAATAATATATTAAATTTTGTAGTTGTGTTTTGGCTATTAGACAATTGAAGAGTCACATGACACTCGTTCCCCTCGGGTGCCGACGTAGTATTACTACCAATACATCCCCCGATTCCTGTCATAGATAGAATGGCGCCGCGTAGGACTAAGCGGCGAGATGTTTCCTCCATGGTTATTATCCGTTCTGTGGGAGAATAAAAGTTTGGTAGGCTAAAGTTCTCCTTCGGAAATTGAGTACCACCCCTCCGGAACCTATAACCGGCCGCCGGGGAACCGGCCGGCATGGCCACGCACGCCGAGACGGTCCCGGACACCCTCGTCCTGGAGGACCACGCCCGCGCGGCGCTCAACGCGCTCACCCGCTACGTCGACGAGCCGGCCGACGACCGGCCGTACATGACCGCGAGCCTCGACCGCGACCCGGCGACGCTCTCCCACTCCGGCTGGGACTTCGGCTCCTCGGTGGGCCGGCTGGTCTCCTCCATCACGCTCGCCCGCGAGATGACCGGCGACCGGGAGACCGGCGCCGACGTCGAGGAACGGCTGAGAGAGCGCCTCCTCGACATGTTCGCCGACGACGGCCTCAACTACCGCGAGGAGACCGACCACGGCGAGCCGCGCGCGAACATGCACGACCAGCGCTCGGTGCTCCTGGGGCTCACGACGTGGTACCTCGCGACCGGCGACGAGGACGTGCGCGCGGCGGCCGACGATCTCTGTGCCGCGCTCAAGCGCATCGCGGTGAAGGAGGGCCACCCCCACCTCGCGAAGCAGGACTTCTGGTACTACCCCGCGACGGAGTACACCCCCGACGGGTGGCCCTCCGAGGACGCCGTCTTCCTCGGGATGAACGTCGACCCCGCCCACACCAGCGCGCGCCTGCTCAACCCGCTCGCGAAGTACCACGAGGCCACGGGCAACCGCGACGCCCTCGAGCTGGGACGGTACTTCGGCCGGCACACGGTGGAGTACTCGGGCTCCATCAACGACGACGGCAGCTTCAACGTCGGCACCGAGTTCCGCACCGGCCACTTCCACTCCCGGATGGTCTCGGTGACCGCGGTCGCGCGGTTCGCAGCCCTCGACGACGACGCCGCCCACCTCGCGTGGGCCCGCGACGTCTTCGAGTGGGCGCTCGAGCAAGGCACGGCGTACGGCTGGTTCCCCCACGCCATGCGCGAGGACTACGTCCACAAGCACGAGACGTGTGCCCTCGTCGATATGATAGAGCTCGGCATCTTGCTCGCGGAGCGCGGCCACCCCTCCTACTGGGGCGACGTCGAGCGGTTCGTGCGCAACCAGCTCGTCGGCAGCCAGCTCCTCGAGACCGACTGGATTCGCGAGGCTGACGAGCCCGCGGACGACGGTCACCGCGACGTCGCCGCGCGCTCCCGCGGCGCGTTCCCCGGCTGGGCGGCGGCCAACGACTTCGTCTGCGACGTCGGCTCGAACCCCGACGTGATGACCTGCTGTGTGGCCTCCGGCACGCGCGGGCTCTTCCTCGCGTGGCAGAACGCGGTGACGGTGACGGAGACCGACGGCGGCCCGAGCGCCGACCCGACCCGCGAGGTGTCGGTGAACCTCCTCCTGAATCGCCACACGCCCGCCCTCGACGTCCACAGCTGGCTACCACACGAGGGGCGGGTCGAACTCGCCGCCCACGAGCCCGCGGATCTGCTCCGCGTTCGCATTCCGGAGTGGGCCGACCCCCAGCGCGTCTCGCTCGCGGTCGACGGCGAGGACGCCCGCACCCACTGGGACGGCCCGTTCCTCGTGACCCGGGACGTCCACGCGGGCGCCGACCTCGCCCTCACGTTCGGCGTGCGGGAGACCGAGACCGTCGAGACCGCGGCCGACCGGGAGTTCCTGGTCGAGTGGCGCGCCGACGACGTGCTCTCCATCTCCCCGGAGGGGTCGGTCCACCCGCTGTTCGCGGACCGCGAGGTCCACGAGTCGGTGGGCGAGCGGGACGCCGACCTGGAGCCGGGACCGGCGGCGGTGCGCTGGTAGCCCCGACCTACTGGAACATCGTCTGGGCCTGACGTGGCGTGTCGCCCCCGTCCTGGAGCTGCTGGAGCTGCTCGGCGAGCTGTTCCTTCTCGGCCTGGATCCGCTCGGCCCGCTCCTCGAGGGCCCCGGTGTCGACCGCGAACTCGACGAGGGGTTCGAGCGCGTCCTCGACGACCGACCTGGCTGCTGCGGGGTCCGGGAGTCGCGGGTCGGCCCGGACCAGCAACAGCGCAGCGGGAACGTCCGCGCTATCGCAGGCCGACGCCAGCGCGCCGGTGACCCCACCCACGGCCCCGGGGCCCTCCGCGATCTGGACGTCCGCGTCCCGGAGGTCCCCCCTGACCGCGTCGGTCGTCGCGACGCCGGTGACCTCGCCACGCTCCTCCTCGGACTCGGCCGGGGCGCCGGCGACGAAGACCGCCCGGTCGAACGACTCACAGAGGTCCCCCAGCACGCACTCGCCGAGGCCGTGGAACGCGGCGGGCGGGATCGGGACGTCGCTCTGGAGGGTCATGACGTCCGGATCGGCCCCGGCGTACACCCGCACGCTGTCGCGGACCAGCCCGTCCGCGAACGAGGCGACGGGTGGAATCGCCTCGGAGCCGAGCCGGCCGTACTGGTCGAGACCCAGCTGTTCCGTGATCTGGTCGACCGCGATCGAGGCGACCAGCCCCGTGCCGGGGAGTCCCTCGATCAGCGTCGGCGCCGTCGCATCGAGCGTGCGCTGCTCGTGGAAGGTGACGTCGGGCATCAGTCTCTGACCCCCCTCGAGTGCGGGCTCCCACGCGCTTGTATCCGGCGGCGATCGACCCCGCCGCGCCGGACGGGAGTCGGATTCGGCCCGGTGGAAACGCCCAAGGCCCGACCCACCCACCGGCACGTATGCAGACCTACGAGCCGACCTGGGCGTCACTCGAGGAACACCAGATTCCCGCGTGGCTCCACGACGCTCCCTTCGGCGTCTACTTCCACTGGGGGCCGTACTCGGTCCCCGCGTACCAGAACGAGTGGTACAGCCGGAACATGTACCGGGAGGGCTCCGACCAGCACGACCACCACGTCTCGGAGTACGGGGAGCTCTCGGACTTTGGCTACAAGGACTTCGTTCCCGAGTTCACCGCCGAGAACTGGGACCCCGAGGAGTGGGCGCGGCTGTGCGACGAGAACGGCGCGGACTTCGTCGGTATCGCGGCCATCCACGCCGACGGGTTCGCGCTCTGGGACTCCGAGCTGACGCGGTGGAACGCGGCGAACATGGGTCCCGAGCGTGACGTCGTCGGCGAACTCGCCGACGCGGTGCGCGCCCGCGACCTGAAGTTCCTCACCTCCTTCCACCACGACTTCCACTGGTGGTGGTACGCTCGCGAGGAGGGGTGGGACACCGCCGACCCCGCGTACGCCGACCTCTACGGGCCCGCCCACGACCCCGAGACCCCGCCGCCGGAGTCGTACTTCGCGGACTGGCGGGACAAGGTCATCGAGGTGATCGACGGCTACCGCCCCGACGTCGTCTACTTCGACTCCGCCATCGGCAACGACTGGTTCGTCCGCCACCACGAGTACCTCCGCGAGGTGCTCGCCCACTACTACAACAAGGGGGAGGAGTGGGGCAAGCCCGTGGAGTTCACGGCGAAGACCAACGTGCCGCCCGGGGTCGGCATGGTCGACCACGAGCGCACCCGGGCCGACGAGGTCCGCCAGCGACCGTGGCTCACCGACACCTCCGTCGACGAGTCCTCGTGGTGCTACGTCCAGGACCCCGACTACAAGGACGCCGCGACCATCGTGCGCGGTCTCGTGGACCGCGTCTCGAAGCACGGCCGCCTCCTGCTCAACCTCGGGCCGAAGCCCGACGGCACGTTCGACCGGGGCTCCCTCGAGTTGCTCGACGCCGTGGGCGACTGGCTCGACGTGAACGGCGAGGCGCTCCGCGCGGCCCGCCCGTGGTGGACGTACGGCGAGGGCCCGACCGAGGTCAGCGGCGGCGAGCGGGAGGCCGCCTCGCGCGTGGAGTACACGCCCGAGGACGTGCGGTACACCCGCGTCGGCCAGACGCTCTACGCCGTCCTCCTCGGGTGGCCCGAGGAGCCGGTGCGCCTCGAGACCCCGGTCGGCAGGCGCGAGAGCGCCCACGCCGGCGAGTGGCAAATCGGCCCCGAGCCGGACGCGTGGCCCGACGACGACTACACCGTCTCCCTCCTCGGCTCGGACGCCGACGTCGAATGGCGTCGGGTGGACGGCGGGGACGCCCTCGAGGTCGACCTCCCCGCGGAGCCACCCTGCGAGCACGCGTACGCGCTCCGCATCGAGGTCGAGCGCGTGAACCACCACCCCGGTGAGTCCTGAGCGGTTACCTCGCGGGGGGAGCGGGGCCCGCGCGCCGGCGGGAAGCGACGGCCGGAGAACCAACCGCGGCGAATAAGTCGCCGCGCGGCCGGCACACACGCATGGACCCCTGGCCCACCGGCGCCACCGTCTCCGGCTTCGGCAACGAGATCCACCCGGACCTCGGGGTACAGCTCGACGTGCTGGCGGAGCTGGGCGTCGAGACGTACGACCTCCGGAGCGTCGGCGGCACCAACGTCGCCGCGCTCTCCGACGAGGAGGTCGACACCGTCGCGGACGCGCTCGCCGAGCGCGGAATGAGCGTCGGCGGCATCGGCTCGCCCATCGGGAAGGTGAACATCGAGGGCGGCCAGCTCGAGACCGCGAGCCGGACCGGCCTCGACACCGACGCCGAGGGCTTCGAGGCCCAGCTCGAGGTGCTCGACCGCGTCCTCGCCATCGCCGACCGCCTCGAGGCCGACCACGTCCGCGTCTTCTCGTACTACCTCCCGGATGGCGACGACCCCGCCGACCACCGCGCGGCGGTCCTCGAGCGCTTCGAGCGCAAGGTCGAGCGTGCGGCCGCCTACGACGTCCCCCTGCTCCACGAGAACATGCCGGGCATCTACGGGGACACGCCCGAGCGGGTGCGCGACCTCATGACGACGATCGACTCGCCGTATCTCCGGACCATCTACGAGCCCGCGAACTTCTACGGCGCGGGCGTCGAACCCTTCCCGGACTCGCTCCTCCTGCTCGCGGAGTACGTGCGTTGCGTCCACGTGAAGGACACCAGCGGTGCGGGTGACTGGGCGAC
Source organism: Halobacteriaceae archaeon (assembly GCA_042217215.1). Taxonomy (GTDB): domain Archaea; phylum Halobacteriota; class Halobacteria; order Halobacteriales; family Halobacteriaceae; genus JBDGTC01. Next base: position 3,509 of record JBDGTC010000073.1, on the reverse strand, counting down.
CGACGAGGACGTCGAGATCACGGTGGTCGGCGACGGCGACCTCGACTGGCCGGGCATCCTCGACGCGCTCTACGCCCGCGGGTTCGACGGGGCATTCGCACTCGAGCCGCACCTCTCGATGGACGACACCAGCGAGGGGCTCAGCGGGCCCGACCCGTTCCGGCGGGCGGCGCGCGCGTTCGAGTCGGCGTTCCGGGCGGCCGAGGAGCGGGCGGCGGCCGGGGACTGAACCCCGCTCCGTCTGCGCCGTGCCCCAATGGGGCAACGTGGCGGTTCGCCCCTACTCGCCGCCGGCGATGTCCCGGGTGCTCTCGCGGACGCTCTCGGCGGTGAAGACGCGGTCCGCCCAGTCCTCGCGGAACAGTGCCTCGCGGCCCTCCTCGACCGCCTCGAGGGCCGCATCCGAGAGCGGGTAGGGGACCTCGTCGAAGACGATGGCGGACTCGGTGCGGAGGTGGCCCAGCACCATGTCCCGGGCCGCCTCCTCGGCGATGCCCGTCTCCTCGACGACGCGGTCCATCCCCTCCCGGATGGCGTACAGGCAGGTGGCCATCACCGTCTCCACGAGCGCCGGCTCGAGGAAGGCCATCTGCTCGGTCGTGACGCGGTGGGCGTCCATCACGGGGGCGTACACGTCGCGGGCGACCTGCTCGCCCCGGTCGTAGTCGGATTCGGGTCCCTGGTGGAGCGCGCAGACGACGTTCTGGGCGGCGAGGCCCTGGCCGCCGAACAGGTCGCCCTTCGCCTCCGGGTCGGTCTCGTCGTTGAACAGCGGCGGATGGCACGGGTGTGAGATGAAGTAGGTGACGTCCTCGCGCTCGGGAAGCACGCCCGCGTACGCGGCCGCCGGGTCGAGGAGCAGCACCATCGCGCCCGAATCGAGCAGCGGGACGGTCTCCGCACAGACGACGTCCATCACCGAGTCCGGCACCGCCATGGCGACGACGTCTGCGCCCGGAACGGCCTCCTCGGCCGGGGTCGCCTCGACGCCCCGCTCCGCGAGCCGCTCGCGGCCCTCCTCGGCGGGTTCGACGTACGTCACGTCGTAGTCCGGGTGGTCGGCGACCTGGTCGGTGATGCGGGTGCCCATCTTGCCGCCCGCACCCATGATGGTGAGCGAGGTCGTCATGGCCGCAGGTCGCGGTGCCGGCATAATAGTCTCCCCGGTCGGCAGGGCCGCCGGAGGCTGACGCGGCGTACGGCCCCGGGGCGGGCGGTACGGGACCTCCTCCGCAACGGTCCGAAGCGGCCCGCGTCGGGGCCACAAAGCCCACACTTATGTGCACCCGTCGCCAGCCACGGCGCATGAGCGTCGAGATTCGCACCCCCGAGGAGCGCGAGTGCGTGCGCTGTGGCCGGGCGGAGACCTGGGACGAGACCACGGAGAACTGGGTCGTCGCCGACGACCAGGTCGGGGACCTGTACTGCATCCACGACTGGGACATCACGGGGAAGTTCACCCCCGTGAGTCGCTGACCGGGAGCGTTCGCGGCCGAGCGGCCCAACACCGGCTCGACGCGTGGCTCCGCGGGGCTGGCACGGGGACAGGTCGCCAGTTCAGGCCGGGGTGAAGTGGTCGCCCGATTTGCGGACGAAGCCGCGGTCGCGGAGCGTCCGGAGGATGGAGCAGAGCGTGAGTCGTGTCAGGTCCAGTGCGTCGCGGAGGTCGCCGAGTGTCGCGCCCTGTGTGATCTCCAGGTAGAGATACACGAGTTTGGCGGACGACGACTCGAGCCCCTCCGGAATCGCGACGCCGGCGGCGGTCCGAGGCTGGTCCATCTTCATCACGTGCTCCGACGAAGAACTTCGACGATAATAAATCTCCGGTTCGACGTCCGACGAACAACCAGTTTGAAGCCGGCGCCCGTCTGACGGTGGCACGTGTCACGCCACGACCGGCTCGAGCGCCACCCGAGACCCGGCGACGGGAACGCGATGTGGGGCTGGCACCGGATCCGGTCGCCGCTCGTCGTCGTGCGGAACTACCTCGTCGTCGCCCTCGCGCGCGTCTCGCCCAGCCTCCGCCTGAAGAACTGGCTGTTCCGCCGCCTCGGGATGACCGTCGGTCCGGGCGTCTCCTGGGGCCTCGAGTCGACGCCCGACGTGTTCTGGCCCGAGCGCATCACCGTCGGCGAGGACGCCATCGTGGGGTACGACGCCACGCTGCTGTGTCACGAGTTCCTCCAGGACGAGTACCGCCTCGGCGACGTGGTCGTCGGCGAGCGCGCGATGGTCGGTGCCGGCGCCGTCGTCCTGCCGGGCGTCGAGGTTGGCCCGGACGCGCAGGTCGCGGCGAACTCGCTGGTGGCGGCGGACGTGGCCGCCGGCGCGACGGTCGCCGGGGTGCCAGCGACGCCGGTCGAGGACCTGCGGTCGACAGACGACGAGCCGCCGGTCGACGACCGGGACGACGACGGCGAGGGCGGGTGACTCACAGCACCCGGACGACGCCCTCGCGGAGCACGAGGTGGTTGGGCACCACGTACTCCCGGCCGTCGTCCTCGATACGGGTGACGTAGACGTCGATCTCCTGGACGACGCCCTCGTGGTCCGCCACCGCGATGGTGTCGCCGATGCTGTACGGCTCGTGGAGGATGACGTAGACGCCCGCGGCGACGGCCGGGAGGACGTCGCGCAGCGCGAGGCCGAGGGCGAGGAGGACCGCGGCCGCGTACACGCCGAGCAGGACCACCAGCGCGCCGGTCGCCGCGCCCACCTGACTGAGCGCGACGAGTGCCGCGACGTAGAGGACCGACCACTTCACCAGCCGCGGGAGCACCGAGACCTCCGGGAGCTTCACGCCGCTGACCCACTCCTGTGTCACCAGCGCGGCCTTGTCGGCGAGCAGGACGCCGACGCCCAGGACGACGACCGCGAGGAAGAGACTCGGGAGGAAGCTCGTCAGCCGGTACCAGAACGTCGCCGTCGGCATCAGCTCCGCGACGCGCAGGGCGAGCAGGACGGCGGTGCCGTAGACGAACCACGCCGCCAGCTCCGCGAACACGCCGGCGGTCGAGAAGCCCATGCGCTGTGCCCACCGCTCGAAGGACGTCCCCTGGACGACGTCGGGGACGCCGGCGGCCTCCAGCGTGCGCCTGACGACCCGCCGCACGAGCAGCCCGAGGGCCAGGCCCACCAGCAGGACGCCGAGCGCGACCACGTACGGGGCGTCCGTCTCGAGGAGCGCCTCCCAGTCGACCATCTAGTACGCCTCCGGATCCAGTTCGAAGATCAGCTCGCCCCCCTTGAACGCGCGCACCATCGCGTCGCTCTCGGAGAGCACGATGGCGATGGCGTTGGTGTCCCGGGTGATGGCGCCGGCTGCCATGTGGCGCGCGCCGAGGCCCTTCGGGATCTCCACGCCCTCGGCCGCGGGCTCGAGGTAGCGGTACGCGCTGACGATCTTCCCGGAGTCCGAGATGACGAAGGCGCCGTCGAGGCGCGAGAACTCCTTCAGCATCACGTTCACGATGGGGTCGCCGACGTGGACGTGTGACTTCTCGAAGGGG
>JBDGTC010000119.1:0-11047 GCA_042217215.1 Halobacteriaceae archaeon | reverse complement strand
TCGTCGCCGGCGGGACGACCGACCGGAGCGGGATCGGGGACACGCTCACCTCGACGGCCGACGACATCGGGCTCACCACCGCCCAGCAGGGCGCGGGCCTCGTCGACGCGGGCGAGGCGGCCACCGCCACGCTCGACGGGCCGCCCGCCGTCTCGTGGGTCTCGCCGGCCGACGGCGACACCGTGGCGGGGACCGCGTCCATCGCGATCGACGCCTCGGACACCGAGGTCGCCGACGACTCGCTGACGGTCGAGTACACCGCGGCCGGGACGACCTACGGGACCACGTACGACTCGACGTCCGGCACCTACACGGACTCCCTCGACACGACCGGCCTCCCGGAGGGCGACGTCACCTTCGAGGCGACGGCGACCGACAGCGCGGGCAACACCGCCACGGCGACCATCACGGTGACCGTCGACAACGACGACGCACCCACGATCACGTGGACGGACCCGGCGGACGGCGACGTCGTCGCCGGGGACGTGACGCTCCGGACCGACGGGTCGGACACCGAGGACGGGGCGGGCACCCTGGACGTGTCCTACGCGGTCGACGGGACCACCGTCGGGTCGGGAACGTACACGTCCGCGGGCACGTACGACTACACCTGGGACTCGACGACGGTCGGGGACGGGGGCCACACCCTCACCGCGACCGCGACTGACTCCGCGGGCCAGTCCACGAGCGCCTCCATCACCGTCACCGTGGACAACGCGGCCGACACGCCGTCGGTCACGTGGGTGAACCCGACCGGTGGCGAGACGGTGTCGGGGAGCACCACGGTCCAGCTCGACGCCGCTGACGACGTCGACCCCGAGTCGGAGCTCACCGTCGAGTGGGCGGTCGACGGCGGCTCCTGGCAGACCGCGACCTACGACGCCGATAGCGGCGACCACGTGGACGCCTGGGACACGACCGCCGTCGCCAACGGCGATCACACCCTCGACGCCCGCGTGACGGACACCGACGGCAACACGAGCGCGACGACGAGCGTCACCGTCACCGTCGACAACTCCTCCACCGCACCCTCGGTCGACTCCGTCGCCGTCTCGGAGGTCCAGTCGCGCAACCCGCACGCCGAGTTCGACGTCTCGTGGGCGGCGAGCGATCCCGACGGGAACCTCGCGACGGTCGAGGTGGTCCTGGTCGACGACACCGCCGGCGGGACCGAGGACTCCACGACGGTCGACGTGAGCGGCGGGTCGGCGAGCGGGACGGCCCACCTCAAGGCCCACAAGGACGACGGAACGGGACACACCTACACCGCGACGGTGACCGCGACCGACGGTGCGGGCCAGAGCGACTCGGCGTCGGCGAGCGTGACGGAGCAGTAGGGTCGTCGGTCGTTCACACCGGCCTGTCGCCACCTGTCCCGTCCACCCAATGCCTATCGCCACCTGTCCCGTCCGAACTGTTTTTTCCGCGACCCCTGAGTGCCGACCATGGATCGTGGCACGCTCGTCGCCGTCGGCCTCGTCCTCGCGAGTCTCCCGCTCTTCTTCGTCCCGGCACTGTTCCCCGCCGGAGACGTGCTCGAACACGACACGTCGCCGTACCTCGCCGCGAACGCCAGCCTCGAGGGGTCCGACGCCGCCCGCGTCGTCACCTACGAGAACCTCACAGAGCGGGCCCGGACCCTCTACCGCGAGACGCTCCGGCGCGGCGGGACGTACCGCGTGCCACTGGACGAGGGTGCCCCGGAGTTCCGCTACCCCGAGCCCGGAACGACCGACTACCGGCCACTCGTGATTGTCCGACCCGCGGACGCAGACCTCCCGCCGGCCGACGAGGAGTACCAGAAGTCGTTCGACCTCGTCACGACGGCGACGACGAAGCCCGACTTCGGGTCGGGCGCGTACCTGCACCACGTGGTCGCGCTGGTCCTCGGCGTGGCCCTGTTCGTGGGCGGGCCGTACCTGTACGTTCGGGGGTGACTCGACCGACTCGGGTCGGGCCCGGGATCGCTCCGTACCGCACAACCTCGCCGACCTCGCCCGTGTGCTCTCGACCGGCTGCCGGAGTGTCGGGTAGCGACGCCACGTGGTTATATGACATTCGAGGATACACTCTCACCATGGACAACGAACTCCGGTTGTACCTTCACGCTATCGTCGTCCTGCTGAGTCTGATCGTGGGCTTCCTCGCCACCTTTCTGCTGGTGTCGGCGGAGAGCATGTCGCTGTCCTTCTTCGCCGTACCGGTCCTCGGCGGCGGGATCGCTGGTAGGGTGGTCTGGGTACTCGTGTCCGAGCTGCACGCATCGCGTGCCGGCCAGCGGTGAGCGCACGGACGGCCTCTCGTGTCGATCTGTGGCGCGGGCCCACGAATACTGTAACATCCACAACCATTTTCCTGCCGGCGCGTGGAATCGGGATATGGCCCGTCGTCCAGTGTGGCACCTCTCCGCGGTTCTCCTGTTCGTCCTGGGTCTCGGGCTCCTCTACGTGAGTCTGCACCGCGTGGATACGCTGTTTCCACGGCTCCAGTTGTGGCGACTCCCGTTCGTGATCAACACGCAGCCGGCCTGTCTCCTCGAGCGGAGCGCCGAGCCCGAGCCCGTCCGTCTCGCCCCCGAGTTGGCGTTGTTGTACTGGGATACGTCTGCCTGTGCGCACCGGACGTTCGCGTACCCGGCCTTCGCAGTGACCGTCCTCTCCGGCGTGTCGTCGATCGGACTCGCGGGGTACGTCTCCCGGGTGGGTCGCCCGACGCGGGTACCGTGACCGTTCCGTCTCTGGACGGTTTCCCAGAACGACGGCACAACTGGATTTCGTGAGCAGTGTAGTTGGTCAGCGGGTTTCGAACCACGAGGACGTCGCTCGCTCGCGGCTCATTTCGCTTGCCGCTCGCGCGTTCCGGGGTCTTCCTCCAGTCGACCCCGCGCCGCTCGCTCGTCCTCTGGGATCAAATCTTCCCGGGTCGCATGCTTCAGCCTCCTCGCGTTCGCTCGTCGGCAGACGAATGGGGTCGGCGGGATTTGAACCACGGTCGTTTGGCTCGCTGACGCTCGCTTCACTCCCTGATTCAACTCCCTCCGAACGCCATGCCTCGGGCTCCTCACTTCGTTCGTCGCCAGAAGGCATGGGGTCGGAGGGATTTGAACCCCCGATTGACTGATATCTCCGGTTGCGCCTCGGGACTCCAGAGGGTCGTCATCGCGGCCGGTGGCCAGACCGGGTCCCGCTCGGTATATCAGTCCCTCGTCCCAGGCGCGTGCCTCTGGAGTCAGTCGCCTTGCCGGACTAGGCCACGACCCCTCGCGGGTGAGACTACGCCGGACCCCGATAAAATGGGTTACGGTTCGGTGACGGCGAGCCCTCACTCGGCCCGTGGAAGCGCGATGGTGAACGTCGTCCCCCGCGGCTCGTTGTCCGCGACGTCGATGTCGCCGCCGAAGGCCTCGGCGATCTCGCGTGCGAGGAAGAGCCCCATCCCGGTCCCGGCGCTCTCCATCCCGGCCGCACCCTCGGTGAACAGCGTCTCCTTCTGGGCGTCCGGGATGCCCGGTCCGTTGTCGGCGACGCGCACCCGTACCGTCTCCGGGTCGGCGTCGACGGTGACCGCGACCCGGGGGTCGTCGCTGTCGTTGTGCTGGACGGCGTTGTTCAGCAGGTTCCGGACCGCCGACGAGAGCAGGGCGTTGGCCTCGACGGTGACCGCCTCGTCGGGCTGCCGGAGCGAGACGTCGACCTCGGGGTGGGAGCGCCGGAGCGTCTCGACCTCGGTCTCCACCACCTCGCCGACCCGGGTCGGCTCGAGGTCCATCTCCGCCCCGCAGGTGATGACCTCCACCAGATCTCCCGCCACGTCGGTGAGCTCGACGACCTGCTCGCCGCTCGCCCGCGCCCGCTCGATGGCCGCGAGTGCGTCTCCCTCCGCCGCGGCCGCGGCGGACTCCAGCCACCCCAGCATGACGTTCATGTGGTTCCGGACGTCGTGTCTGAGGACCTGGTTCAGGACCTCGAGGGAGCGCTCGCGCTCCTTCTGCTCGGTCACGTCGGTGGTGACGCCCACCATCACCGGGGACTCCTCGCCCTCCCGGATCAGGAACAGCCGCGTCTGGACCCACTTGACGGTCCCGTCGGGGAGCAGGAGCCGGTGCTCGACGGTCTCGTCTCGCAGCTCCTCCTCCGACCGCTGGACCAGCTCCGCTATCATCTCCTGGTCGTCGGGGTGGATGCGCTCGAACAGCGCCCGCGCGTCCGATTCGACGCGCTCGGTGGGCAGCTCGTAGATGTCCTCGAAGCCCGGGCTGACGTAGGCGAACTCCCGGGGGCCGACGGCGATCCACAGCGCGATCTCGTCGAGGTGCGCGAAGAGATCGCGGAAGTCGCCCCGCTCGGCGAGCTGGTCGAGGGCCGGTGCCATTACTGTCGTGTACGGCGGTCTGCAGCTTCAACTTGAGGATTCGGGGGTTAACAGGAACGCCGTCGGCCGTACGGGCTCGCGGGCCGCCGCCTCACTCGCGCTCGGTCTCCGCCCAGTCGCAGTCCTGGCACTTGTACCCGGTGACGAGGTCCGTCACGCTCGCCATGTAGGTCACGGCGAGCACGTCGCCGCCGCAGTCTGGACAGGACCGGTCGGCGTCCTCGATCTGGTCGGCCTCCATCACGGACTCGCCCTCGACCATGCGCGCGAGCTTCTCCGGGGTGACCATCCGGCCCTGGACGACGCGGTTGGCTGGCACGACCGGAGGGCGGGTGCCACCGCCGATAAAGGCTCGGGTCCCGTGGCACCGCGGTCCGTCCCGGCCCGTTCGGCCCGGGCGAGACCACCTCAGGGGTACTGCTCGGAGACGGTGTCGGACTCCTCGGTCGACGTCTCGTCGGGATCGCCGCCCGCCGTCCCGGCCGCGGTCGGCCGCTCGCCGAGCGGGTCGATCGAGAGCAGCGCCGCGAGGACGAGCGCCACGAGCGGGAGCGGGGAGTCCGTCGGGACGAGGCCGGCGACCGAGGCCCCCATCGTGCCCAGTGCGACCGCGCTCCCGAACCGGAAGCGGCCGGTGTCGAGCAGCCGGCGGAGTCGATCGGCGCCCGCCACGACGGCGAGCGCGAAGGTGACACCGACGAGCGCGGCAGCGACGCCCCGGAGCGCCGCGTCGACGTCCGGCGAGAGTGTGACGGGTGCGGGGTTGAAGCTCACGACGACGCCGACGAGCACGAACAGCCCCGGGGCGGGGAGGTAGCGGGTCACGTGAGCGCTCGCGACCCGGGCGGCGACGGCGAGGAGCACCAGCCCCGCGAACGGCCGGAACGTGCTCGCGTCCAGCAGCACCGTTAGCGGCGGCGCGAACGCGGCCTCCACCGCGGCGACGGGGACGACGACCGCCGCCACGCGGAGCACGCGACGCGTATCGTGGCGCCGGCCGGCCGTGGACGAGAGCAGAAGTGCCGCCGTCGCTGCACCGCCGAACACCAGGAGCCCGACCTGGACCACGCCGACCACCGATCCGAGCGCCCCGGCGACGACGAGCGTCGGGAACACGCCGTCGAGGAGGGGCAGCCCCATCACGAACAGGAGCGAGTGGGAGGTGCCGCGGTCGGCGGTGAGTCGGCTAAGGTGCCGGCGCATGGGGGTCAGGACCGCCGTCTCCGTTCGGGGTCGACGTCCGGGGCTCCGCCGACGTGGTCCCCACTCGAGCCCGGCCCGGGACGGAGGGCCTCCCCACTGGCGCGGTCGGCGTCCGCATCGCCGTCGGCTGCCGGGCCAACGCCGGTCCGCGCCGGAGGCTCGCGAGGGGACAGCATACGTCAACCGTTGACGAGGTCGGCGGATAAGCGTTCTGTGTGAGTTCACACCACGGCGCCGTCGGTCACACAAACCTTTTCTCGGCGGTCGCCGTGCGCTTTACATGGCGAACGACTCGAACGGGTTCTTCTCGCAGAAACTCGAGGTCCCGGAGGCGCTCACCTTCGACGACGTGCTGCTGCGGCCACGGGAGAGCCGCGTCGAACCGGACGAGGCCTCCCTCGAGACCCACGTCTCGCGGAACGTCTCGCTCACCGTCCCGGTCCTCACCGCGGCGATGGACACCGTGACCGAGGCGGAGACCGCCATCGCCATCGCGCGTCAGGGCGGTCTCGGCGTCCTCCACCGGAACATGCCCGTCGAGGACACCGCCGCGCAGGTCAGCCAGGTCAAGCGAGCGGACGAACTCGTCATCCGCCGCGAGGACGTCGTGACCGCGCGCCCCGACCAGACCGTCCGCGAGGTCGACCAGATGATGGAGCGCGCCGGCGTCTCCGGCGCGCCGGTCGTCGACGACGAGGACACCGTCCTCGGCATCATCTCCGGGACGGACATCCGGCCGTATCTCGAGGTCGGCGAGCGCGACTCCGTCCGGGAGGCCATGACCGACGAGGTCATCACCGCACCGGAGGACGTGAGCGCCCGCGAGGCGCTGGAACTGATGTACGAACACAAGATCGAGCGCGTCCCGCTGGTCGACGAGGCGGACCACCTCGTCGGCCTCGTCACCATGGCGGGCATCCTCGCCCGCCGCGAGCACGGGGACGCGGCGCGTGACGGCGACGGCGCGCTCCGCGTCGGCGTGGCCGTCGGTCCGTTCGAGCACGACCGCGCCACCGCGGCCGACGACGCCGGCGCGGACGTGCTGTTCATCGACTGCGCGCACGCCCACAACCTGGACGTCGTCGACAGCGCCCGCGACATCAAGGAGAGCGTCGACGCCGACGTCGTCGTCGGGAACATCGGCACGCGCGAGGCCGCGGAGCTGATGGTCGACTTCGCCGACGGTCTGAAGGTCGGCATCGGGCCGGGCTCTATCTGCACGACGCGGGTCGTCACCGGCGCCGGGATGCCCCAGGTCACCGCGGTCTCGGCCGTCGCCGACGTCGCCCGCGAGCACGACGTCCCGGTCATCGCCGACGGCGGCATCCGCTACTCCGGCGACGCCGCGAAGGCAATCGCCGCAGGCGCGGACGCGGTCATGCTCGGCTCGTACTTCGCCGGGACCGACGAGGCGCCGGGCCGCGTCATCACGATGAACGGCAAGAAGTACAAGCAGTACCGCGGGATGGGGTCGGTCGGCGCGATGCAGTCCGGCGGCGGCGACCGCTACCTCAAGGAAGAGCCCGACGACGACGAGGAGTACGTCCCCGAGGGCGTCGAGGCCGCGACGCCGTACAAGGGCAGCCTGGCCTCCGAGCTGGACCAGCTCGTCGGGGGTATCCGATCGGGCATGGGTTACGTCGGCGCCGCCGACCTCGAGACGTTCAAGGAGCGCTCGCGCTTCGTGCGGGTCTCCGCCGCGGGCCAGCAGGAGAGCCACCCCCACGACGTGATGATCACCGACGAGGCGCCCAACTACAGCCCGCGCGAGGACTGAGCACTCGCCGCCGACAACCGGCCACCCGGCCGCGTCTCCCCCTCCTCACGCCGGACAGGCCGGCACGGTTGCCGTCTCCCCGACGCCCGTCGGCGGTGCGTCGCCCGAGCCGTACCCCCACAAACCACGCTCCGCAGCCTGCGCCTCGGCCTCGACCGTGACGAACTCGTCCCGGCGCTCGAAGGAGGAGTCGTAGAGCCTGGCGAACCCGCGCTCCAGCAGCGCGCGGTTGAACGACGTCCCGTCGACGGTGACGTAGGCCAGGAGCCGACCGTAGTCGCCGCGGCGGTCCGCGAGCGGGTCGCCGGCGAGTTCGACCGTGGCGCCGTCCAGACAGCGCTCGGCCCACCGATTCGCGTAGGTCCCCCACGCCGCCAGCCAGTCCCGCCCCGCCGCGGTGTCGGGCACGCCCTCGTACTCCCCCGGTGTGTTCTCCGCCCGTGTCTCCGGGACGTCGACGCCCAGCAGTCGGACCGTGTCGGTCGAGCCGTCGGGGAACCGGACCTCGAGCGTGTCGGCGTCGACGACGTGGGTGACGGTGACGGTGGTGGGACCGAGGGTGCCACCCTGGTCCGCGTCGCCGGCGTTCCCGGTCGTGCCCGGGGAGAGCGAGACGTCGACGGTACAGCCCGAGAGCGCGAGGAGCGCGACGGCGGTGGCGAGGCACGCGAGTGTCCGCCCGTCGGTGGGCGTGGATGGCCGCTGCACACGCGCTTGGGGGCCACCGCGGCCTTGAGTCTTCTGGGGCGGCGGTTCAGTCGGCGTGACTCTCCCGGAGGTCCGTCCGGTAGTAGGCTCCCTCGAGGGCAACGAGGCCACCGAAGCCGCCGAGTTCGTCCAGGAACGCCCCGTAGAGGTCGTCGAACGCCGCGGAGTACGGCGGCTCCTCCCGATAGCGGCCGGTGTCGGCGGCCGTCTCGAGCATCGAGCGCTGCTCGGCGGAGAGGTCGAGGTCCCCCACGTCGACGTCGACGCCGTGCCTGGCGACGTAGTCGGCGAGAGCTGCGCGCGTCGTCCCGACGCGCGCGACGGTGTACTCGATGCGCGCCAGTTCGACGGGTTCTCGCGTGACGGCGAGGTGGACCGGCTCGCCCCTGTCGTCGAAGGAGACCGTCGCCGAGCGGTTCGTGAACGTGCTGTCCGCCCCGGCGTGGAGCACGCAGGGGCGGCTGCGAGAGGAGTCGTCCAGTGAGGCGAGCGCACACCGGAGAGCGCGACTGTCGACGTCCGAGAGGTCCGCCCACGTCACCACCTCGTCGGTGAGCGCGTTTGCACGCTCCGCGGTGAGGACGGGCCGCTCGACGGTGGCCGTTCCCGTCTCCATCGCCGAGAGCGCGTAGTAGGTGCCCTCGACGTGGAGGTACTGCCCGTCCTCGAAGGGACGGTGGCCGTACGTCGTCGTGCCGTTCGGTATCCCAGCCGCCACGAACTGTTCCTGCGTCGGCGTGAGTCCCGCCTCCGCGGACAGGAGGTCCGCGGCACCGAGCTCGGACCGCGGGACGTGCTCGAGGCGGATCTCCTTCCAGCTGCCGCCCCCGAACATGCCGAACAGGCACCCGCCGCTCAGGGTGGCCGGGAGGGCGCAGGCGCCACGCAGGACCGACCGTCGTGCTGGTGCCACACCGGACCGTTCCGCCGCAGTGACAAGTGCTTTCTCCCCAGCTTACACGTCTTCACCGCGCCTGGCGCCATGTTGGCACCTCGTAATGTTCACGGCGGTCGCGTGCGATAGGCGTCGCACGGTGACCGAGTCCGCCGACGGCCTGGTGGCGTCCCTGCGGTCGATGGCCGGCGACTCGCTCCGCGTCGTCGCCGAGTACGACCGGGACGGCTACGAGCCACTCTACGTGCGCGAGGATGCCGTCCGCCGGTTCGAGGACCTCGCGGCCTTCAACGTCGCCGGCGAGGGCTACACCGGGCTGTTCGTCAGCCTGGACCCGGACGCCGACGTGCGGCTGGCGTCGTTCGCCCAGACGTCTCGGGAGTGGGTGGGGTAGGCTGCCGTTTGCGGTCGCGCCGCGGTATCGCTGCTCACGTTTGGTCGAAACAGGTGGCCGCTCCGCTGCTCACGTTCGGTCGAACAGGGCGGGAGGGATTTGAACCACGCGAACTCGCTTCGCTCGTCCGCTGGGCTCAAATCCCTCGTGGCCGCTCCGCTGCTCACGTTCGTTCGCAGCAGGAGCGGGCCGGGAGGGATTTGAACCACGGTCGGACGTGCTCGCTCGCGTTCGCTCGCTGCGTGCGCCCTCCCTGCTTCAAATCCCCCCGTCCGGTTCCCTCACCGCCTCGCTGTCGCTCTGCGGTTCAGTGCACGGGCCGGGAGGGATTTGAACCCCCGACCGACGGCTTAAGAGGCCGTCGCTCTGCCAGACTGAGCTACCGGCCCAGCGCATCTGCGACTTCCGCAGGCCCGCAGATATAGGTTTTGTTCCGCCGGCACCGACCCGCCGCCCGCGGGCAGGTCGGGACCGTTAAGTGACGCGCAGGAGTAGAATCTGTCAATGAGTTCTCGAGCCGCCGTCGGCTCGCTGTCATCCTACGCCATCCTGGGTTGCGGCAGCGTGGGGCACGCCGTCGCCGAGTCGCTGGTCGAGCGCGGGAAGGACGTCCTCCTCGTCGACAGGGACCCCAACCGCGTCGAGGCGCTCCGCGACCAGGACCTCAACGCCCAGCAGGCCGACATCAGCGAGCCGGGCATCGTCGACCTCGTGGCCGACCGCGACGCCCTCCTCGTCATGGCCTCGGACGTCGAGGCGAACGAGGCCGCGGTCCGCCACCTCCGCGAGCGTGGCTCGGACCAGTTCGTCGTCGTCCGCGCGAGTGACCCCGTGACGAGCGACGAACTGACCGAACTCGGTGCCGACGTCGTGGTGAACCCATCGGCGGTCATCGCCGACGCTGCACTCCGGGCCCTCGAGAGCGGCGAACTGGAGTACCGTGCCGGACAGCTCGCGGACATCCTCGAGGCCTCGACGGGACGCATGGCCATCGTCACCCACGACAACCCCGACCCGGACTCCATCGCCTCCGCGAGCGCGCTGCGCGCCATCGCGGCGTACTTCGACGTCGAGGCCGACGTCGTCTACTACGGCGAGATCGGGCGCCAGGAGAACCGCGCCTTCGTCAACCTCCTCGGTCTCCACCTCACCCACGCCGACGACGTCGACTTCGACGACTACGACACCGTCGCCCTCGTCGACCACGCGAAGGCCGGCGATTTCGCCGAGGCCCACCTCGACGTGGACGTCTACATCGACCACTTCGAGCCCGAGGACCTCGCGGGGCTGGAGGCCTCCTTCGTCGACGTGCGGACCAACGTCTCGGCCACCTCCACCATCCTCACGAAGTACGTCCAGGAGTTCGACATCGGACTCGACGAGGCGGTCGCGACCGCGCTGCTGTACGGCATCCGCGCGGAGACGATGGACTTCCGCCGCGATACGACCCCGGCGGACCTCACCGCCGCGGCGTACCTCTACCCCTTCGCCGACCACGACACCCTGGAACAGGTCGAGTCCCCGAGCATGAGCCCGGAGACACTCGACGTGCTCGCCGAGGCCATCTCGAGCCGCGAGGTCCAGGGCTCGCACCTCGTCTCGAACGCCGGGTTCATCCGCGACCGGGACGCGCTCGCCCAGGCTGCCCAGCAGCTCCTCAACCTCGAGGGCATCACCACGACGGCGGTGTTCGGCATCG
>JBDGTC010000046.1:0-11079 GCA_042217215.1 Halobacteriaceae archaeon | reverse complement strand
GTCGCTGCTCGAGGCCGGCGAGGACGAGGGCTGGGACCTGCCCTACGCCTGCCGCGAGGGCCAGTGTCTCTCGTGTGCGGGTCGCATCACCGACGGCGACGCGAGCGAGTACATGCAGATGAGCAACAACGAGGTGCTCTCCGACGAGGAGATCGAGAAGGGCTACTGCCTCACCTGCGTCGCGTACCCGACGGACGGCGAGTTCACCCTCGAGACCGACGAGGCGCCGTAGGCCTCCCCCGCAGCCATTCGTCCTGCCGCCGCTCCGCGGTTCACAATCGATAAACCGACGCTCGCCCCAGCAGTGCGTGCGGGCGCTTAGCTCAGTGGACAGAGTACTTGGTTCCGGACCAAGATGTCGGGGGTTCAAATCCCTCAGCGCCCGTGAGCGTGCCCGTCGCCGTGGCGACGGGCCGCGAACGCCCTGAGGGATTTGAACCCTGCCAGACGCGCGCAGCGCTAGCGAGCACGTCTGGCTCTGGTTCAAATCCCTCAGCGCCCGGTCTTCTGCGAGGAACGGACGTGACGAGCCACGACCGCCGGTGTCACGCCGCGACGACGTCGACCCCTCCGCCTCAGAACGCCAGCCGCTCCAGCACGCCCCGGAGCAGGCTCCGGCTGCGGTGCTCGCGGTCGTGGGCGAGGAGCACGGTGACGTCGAGGCGGTCGCTCAGCTCGACGGCGGGGTCGCCGAAGAGGAACTCGTGGACCCGGGAGTGGGCGACCGTGGCGACGACGGCGAGGTCGCACTCGCCGGCGGCGTCCGCGAGCGCGGCCGTCCGGTCGTGCGCCCGGACGACCTGGCTCGCGGTCGGCACCGAGCAGACCTCGGCCAGTCGCTCGTGGTAGGCCTCGGTGGCGGCCACCTGCTCGTCCTGTGCGCCGGGGTCGACCGCCGCGACGAAGCGGACGGTCGCCGATCGCTGGGCCGCGAGGGCGTCCGCGACCAGCACCTTCAGCGGGCGGTAGGGGCCCCGGTCCGCCACGACCGCGATCTCCGAGACGCCGTCGACCCCGCGGTCCCGGACGAACACGGTGTCACAGGGCGCGTGGCGCATGAACCAGTCGACGTCGCTGCCGAGCAACTCCGCGTGGTAGCGTTCTGGCTCCCACTCGCCGACGAGGAGGTCGGCGTCGACGTCGTCGGCGTAGTTCACGACCGCCCGTCGCAGGTCGTGGCTCACGATCTCCCGGGCGTGGATCTCCGCGGGCAGGTCGTCGGCGAGGGCGGCGGTCTCGGACTCGAACTCCCGGTCTGCCTCGGTCTCGGCGGTGGCCGACGAGAGCGTGAGCTGCTCCGGGACGGCCTCGAACCTGACCGCGTGGACGACGCCGCCGGTCCGGGCGGCCACCGCCGACGCCGCGGTCAGGAGCGCGCGCTCGCGTGCCCCCGTGGTGTGCTCGTCCATGGCCACGACGACGGTCCCCGCCCCCGTCTCTAAGGCCGCCTCGACGTCGGCGACCGACTGCGCGTCGGCCGAGCGCCGGACCGCGTCGATGGCGGCGCTCTCCCGGTCGGCGCGCGAGCGCCCGTACGCGTGGTACCAGCCCACGCTGGCGAGGACGATGCCGGCCGCACCGCCGTACGCGATGGGGCCCATCTGCGTGAGGAGGACGAAGCCGCCCACGACCCCGAACAGCTGGGTCCAGGGGTAGAGCGGCGACGTGAACTCGGGCTGGTACGACTCGAGGCTGCTCTCCCGGAACGCCACGAGCGCGACGTTCACCACGGTGAAGATCAGAATCTGGAACGCGCTGGCGAGTTTCGCGAGGTCGCGGACCGGGACCGCCGCGATGAGGAGGAGCAACACGGCGCCGGTGAGCCCCACTGAGACGACCGGGGTCCGGAACCGGTCGCTCACGTCGCCGAGTCGCGGCGGCACGAGTCCGTCCCGACTCATCGCGAACGGGAACCGCGAGGACGAGAGGATGCCGGCGTTCGCCATGCTCGTCAGCGCGAGCAGGGCGACGAGCCCCATCAGGACCTCACCGGCCCGCCCGGCGAACTGCGCCGCGGCGTACGCCATCGGCGTGAGCATGTCGTCGGCCATCAGCCCGCCGGCCGGGGAGACCCCGACGACGACGAACACCGTGAGGGTGTAGACGAGCATCATGCCGACCAGCGACCCCACCATCGCGGCGGGGATGTTGCGCCCCGGGTCCTCGACCTCCTCGGCGACGCTCGCGATCTTGGTCACGCCGGCGTAGGAGACGAACACGAAGCCCGTGGCCGCGAGGATGCCGTCGTTGCCGTGCGTGCGGAACGGGTGGTACCGCGCGCTCTCGACGTAGGTGATGCCGTCCGCCACGAACGCCGCGAGCGCGAGCAGGACCAGACTCACCACAACGGCCTGGAGTCGTCCGCTCTGTTTCACCCCGACCACGTTCACCACGACGAGGACGGCGCCGAGCCCGAGACTGAGGAAGACGAGCGAGTTCTGGGGGATGGCGACGAGCAAGAGGACGTACGCACCCAGGCCGACGAGGGCGAACGCGCTCTTGAACACCAGCGAGAACCACGCGCCGACACCGGCGACGGTGCCCAGGAGCGGCCCCATCGCTCGGTCGATGTAGAGGTACGTCCCGCCGGCCTCGGGCATCGCCGTCGCCATCTCCGCCTTCGAGAGCGCGGCCGGGAGGACGATCACCCCGGCCATGAGGTACGCGAGCACGACGCTCGGCCCGGTCTTCGTGGCGGCGATGCCGGGCAGGACGAAGATACCGCTCCCCACCATCGCGCCGACGCTGATGGTGACGGTGGCGTACAGGCCGAGGTCGCGCTCGAGGGACTTCGGCACGTCAGACCGGCCCCTCCGGTCCCCGCAGGTAGCCCCCGCCGCACGGACGTGTCTCCCGCGGCGCCGAGCCCCCGGCTCGTAGACGGTACACTACGGCCGCATCGACCGGCTGTCCCCATCAACCCCCGGATGGCGGCGAGTTCTACCCGGTGGCCCGTCACACCGTGACCGCGTCGAAGAGCAGCTCGAACGGTCCCCGTGCAACCCACCCGGGTCGTTCGACGCGTCCCCCGTACGAGAGGGTCCACACCACGTGTCTGCCGTCGGTCTCCCCGTCGTCGCGCCGGAGCCGCCGGTGGTCGACGACCCGGACGAGCCGGCCCGAGTCGCGGTCGATTACGGACCGGAAGTGGCTGCCCATCCCTACCCGCGACTCCGAGAGGCCGTGGAGGTCGGCGTAGCTGCCCGCGTCCGGCGTCGCGAGCACGACGCGGTCGGTCGTGGCGTTCGTCACGCGGAGTTCGTCGGCGTCCTCGACGTGGACGACGCCCTCGCCGCCGGCGCCGTACGCCCCGAGCGTCGCGGTGCGCTCCACGCCGCCGGCGTCGCGCACGGGGGCATCGAGGCCGGGACGTGGCGTCTCGGCCAGCCGCGAAGCGGTCACCGCCTCTCCGACGAACACCTCGCTCAGGCCCCACCCGGACCCGTTCCCGTCGTCGAAGAACAGTGCGCCGTGGTACCGCCGCGCCGTCGGGTCGTAGCGGTGGACCCACACCTGGGTCGGCTCGTCGGCACCCGGGCCCGGGTAGGTGCGTCACGTCGCGGTCACGGTGTCCTGTCGGCTTTCAGGTTGGCGTGACGGAAGACGGCAGACGGCGAGAGCTCGGGACCGACGGTGTACGTCCGATCGCCGTCGAACACGGTCCGGTGAGGGTCGGCGACGGTCACCGCGGCGGTCGCGGCGAGGAGGAGAACTGCGAGGGCGGCGAGGCGTCGTCGTCGCACGCCCGGTTCTCGCCCGGGCCGGCCTTAGGGGTTGCTGCCGGACCGCCGCGCCTGCAAGATGTTGTAGCCGAAGTACAGCGTGCCGCCGACCGCGAGGAGGTAGAAGAAGGCGAAGAGGCCCTTACCGAGGGGGTGCGAGATGGGGTTCGTGAGGTACATGTAGGTGAACATGAGGAGGCCGAACGCGCCGATGCCGAACCCGACGAGGTCGATGGTCTTCACCGTCGCCATGTCACTCCGCTCCGATTGCGGGGCAAAGAAGGTTGTGGGACGGCACCACGGCGGGCGGTGGTTGCTCCGGTGAGCCCGCCACCGCGTGCAACACCATCAGCCGCCGTCCTCCCACCGGTCGCCCTCCTACCGCCAGCGCCGTCGACCGACCAGTGCCGCCGCGAGGAGCGCGACCAGCGCGACGCTCGCCCTGAAACCGTGGATGGTCCCGCCGTCGCCGTTGGCCGTCGTCGTGTCGTCGCTCGCGGGCGTCTCGGCGGATGTCGACGCCACGGCCGTGACCGTGCCGGGGTCACTCCCCGTGGCGGTCGTCTGGCGTCCCGGATCCACCGTGGTGGGGACGACGACGTCGCCGGTTTCGTCCGCGGTCCGGACCCCGACGCTGACGTCCGTCACCCGGATTCGCCGGGCAGCGCGTCCACGTTCGTCGTGACGTTCCAGCGGTGCAGGTCGTCCTCGGTCATCAGCCGGTCCACGCCGGTGACGTACGAGGCGGACCCGTTCGGGTGGCTCACGTTCACGGTGAGTCGCGTTCCTGGGGCGAGCGTCGTCGTCCCCTCGACGACCGTACTCCCGTTGTGCATCCGGGGGCCGGCCACGAACACCCGCGGGGCGCGGAACAGCACGGTGCGGTAGCGCCAGTTTGCGTGGGAGTCCCAGATCGTCCCCGCAGCGTTGGGTTCGACCTCGTGGTCCGTGCGCCCCCGCTTCGCGAAGCTCATCGTGAACCGGTCACCCGGCTCGGCGGCGACGTACTCGCCGGAGCCGTTGTGCTGGAAGACCGCGGCGTCGGTGTCGAGCGCGAAGACCACGTGGCGGTACCGCAGCGCGCTGACGAAGGAGATGGCGTCGAGTGCGACCGCGCGCTGGACGTCGAGTACCTTCCCGCGGTGTCCCGGTCCTTCCTTCGGCTCGTAGTCCGGGTCGTGCTGTGCGCAGGTGTGACAGTACCGGGTGTGATCCTGGTTGAACGTGACGTTGTAGTACCCGTTCTCGAGGAGCCAGAGCAGCGCCGCCGAGCTGTTGCCGTCGGCCACGTCGAGGGCGTGCTCCGCCGGACCCCAGAACCCGCCGCCCCACGGCGCGAGGATCAGCGTGTCGCCGATGGCGACCTGGGGGTCGTCCCGTCCGCTGAAGTTCGCGCGCTGGTCGGCGAAGTCGTCCTCCTCGACCCAGAGGTCCGAGCCGTGGGTGATGGACACCTCGCCGGGCGCGGTGATGGCGTTCACGCCCTCGGTCTCGGCCTCCTGGATGCGCAGCCTGGCCGTGGAGGAGTACGACGAGGTGACCGACTGCGGGTCGCTGCCCCGCGCGAGCTTGAGGGTGTACGCGCTCTCCTCGGTCGACTTCGTCTTGTTCATGAGGTGGGCGTCGTCCGAGAAGGCGACCTGGTCCCACCGCGTGATGGTCCCGTTCTCGACCTCCCACGGGTTGGCGTGGCCGACCTCCCAGGAGTTGAAGTGCAGCCGGGCGACCCCGTTGCCGTCGGTATCCTCGATGGTGACGTTGCCGAAGTAGTCGCCCTCGCTGGTGGACTGGTGGCTGAACACGACAGTCACGACGGAGCCGTTCCCGAAGGTGACGGTGTACGGCGTCTTCACCGGGTCACCCCGGCGGATGCGACGGTACCTGGAGTTCTCGCCGAAGGCCGGCGGTCCCTGGTTCGGCGACGCGACCTGGGCCGCACCCACACCCGGACCGGTCGCCTGTCCTCCGGCCACCTGTCCCCCGGCCGCGACGCCCCCGCCGCCCCGGCGACGGCGAGCACCCCCACGACCACGGTCACGCACGCCAGTCTCGCTGGCTCCCCGTTCCGTGTCATGACTCCCGACGAACCACTCCCTCGGCTGAGATAAGTGTTCGGGCCGTGCTACCGTGTACCAAAAAACCGCCACCACCGCCACCGTGGCGTATTTGCCACCCCCACCCGACGACGGGCACGTGACGGCCATCGAGACAGACGGACTGACCCGCCGCTACGGCGACCTCGTCGCCGTCGACGGCGTGGACCTGTGCGTGCGCGAGGGGGAGGTCTTCGGCTTCCTCGGTCCGAACGGCGCGGGGAAGTCGACGACTATCAACGTCCTGCTGGGCTTCCTCCGCCCGACGGCGGGGCGGGTGACGGTCCTCGGCCACGACCCCGTCGCGGAGTCACTCGCCGTGCGGGAGCGGACCGGCCTGCTCCCGGAGGGCATGGCCCTCTACGGGAACCTCACCGGCCGGGAGCACCTCGCCTCGGCGGTCGAGGCGACGGGGGCGAGCGACGACCCCGCCGACCTGCTCGAGCGCGTCGGCCTCTCCCCGGCGGCGGCCGACCGCCGCGTCGGCGGGTACTCGAAGGGGATGACCCAGCGCCTCTCGCTGGCGCTCGCCCTCGTGGGCTCCCCGGACCTGCTCGTGCTCGACGAGCCGTCGTCGGGCCTCGACCCCGCGGGCGCGAAGCTGCTCCGGTCCATCGTCCGCGAGGAGGCCGACCGGGGCGCGACCGTGTTCCTCTCGAGTCACGTTCTCGGCCAGGTCGAGCGGGTCTGTGACCGCGTGGGCATCATGCACGAGGGCCGGCTCGCGGCGGTCGACACCATCGACGCGCTCCGCGAGGCGGCGGGGACCGGGGCTGTCGTGACCGCCACGGTCGAGACGGTGCCGGACCTCGACCCGGTCGCCGACCTCGAGGGCGTGCGCGAGGTGTCGGTCTCCGGTGACGAGGTCGAGATCGCGTGTGCGGGTCCGCACGCGAAGATGCCGGCGCTCCGTGCCCTCGACGACCGGACGACGGTGACCGACCTCGACGTCGCGGACACCTCCCTCGAGGCGCTGTTCGAGCGCTACACCGGGAAGGCGAGCGCTGACGCGGCGGCCGGCGAGGGCGAGACCGCCGCCACGGGCGGCGACGCCGTCACCGAGGACGCCACGGGAGACGCGACCGAGGGCGCCGCGGTGGAGGTGTGACCGTGGGCGTCCGCACCGTCGTCCGCGACGACCTCCGGAACGCGCGCCGGTCGTGGGTCGTGACGGGCGTCGTCGGCGTGCTTGCGGGTCTCGTCGCGCTCATCTTCCTCTCGGAGGCGAGCATCTACGACGACCCCTACCGGACCGTCTTCGACGTCTCCTTCTTCCTCTTCCTCGTGGGCCCGCTGGTCCTCGCGCCGCTGACGTACCTCGCCGTGGCGGGCGACCGCGCCAGCGGGCGGCTCAGGTACGTCCTCGGGCTGCCCAACAGCCGCGCGGCGTACCTCGCCGGGACGCTCGCGTCGCGGCTGGCCATCGCCGCCGCGGCCGTCCTCGTCGCCGTGGCCGTCGGGTTCGCGGTCGCCGCCGCCACGTTCACCTCCCCGCCCGCGGTCGAGCGCTTCGTCGCCTTCGCGGCCGTCTCGGTGCTGTACGCCGCCTCCGTCGTCGGCGTCTACGTCGGCGTCTCCGCGGTGACGGCCTCCCGCTCGCGGGCGATGGTCGGCGTCCTCGGTGCGTACTTCCTCCTCGTGCCGTTCTGGTTCGGTTTCCTCCCCGTGGTGAGCCTGACGAACGTCCTCGGCGCGCTCACCGACCTGGTCGGCGTGACGCTCTCGGCGCAGACGCGGGACCTGATCCGGTCGCTCTCGCCCGCCACGGCGTACCTCGTCTCCACGGAGGTGGTGTACCACGGCGTGCTCGGCGGCCCCTACGAGTCCATCAACGAGAACTTCGTCGCCCAGCCGGACTACCTGCACCGCGAGGTCTGGTTCGCCGTGCTCGTGATGGCTGTCTGGGGCGTGGGGTCCGTGCTCGCGGGGTACGCCGCCTTCGTGCGCTCGGAACTCGGCTGACGGCCGCCGCGGCTCGCCGGTCGCGACGCAGTCCTCACGCCGGCTGCAGCGTCACGTCCCCGTTGCCCGAGCGCAGCGTGAGGAGCGGCGCGTCGGCACCCCGGAGCCGGCCGACGACGGTTCGCGGACGGGAGACGGAGGGCTCGAACGGGAGGGCGCTCGCGACGCTCGTGGTCCCCCTGGCGGTCGTGAGCCGGACCGCCGCGCGGACGGACTCGCCGACACGCGCCGTCACCGGTCCGTTCGCGGAGCTACAGGTCACGTCGTCGCGCATGCCGAGCACGTCGACGGCGACGGCGCCGTTCGCCGTGTGGGCGCCGCGGAGGCCGGTGGTTTCCCGGGCCGTCACGTCGCCGTTCCCGGAGGCCGCGCGCACGTACCCCGTGACGTCCCGCACCTCCACCGCTCCGTTGCTCGTCGCGGCTCGCACGTCGCCGCCGACCCCGGTGACCGACACGTCGCCGTTCGCGGTCGTCGCGGCGTCCGCGGTCGCACCTTCGGGGACCCCGACCGTCAGCGGCACCGACCGGTTCTCGAACCCCTCGCCGCGCTCGAGGCGCACGTCGACGAGGGTCGCCTCGCCCGTCGACACCGCGACGGTGACGCTCTCGAGGCCGGCCTCGGACGCCGCGACCCGGCGGCCCGAGACGGTGAGCCGGTTGCCGTCGGTCGCTTCGACGGTCACCCGGCCGTTGCGGTTGGCCACGGAGACCGCCGTCCCCGCCGGGACGTCGTACGCCGCCGAGAACGCCTCGGAGACCGGCGTCGGCTCGCTGCAGCCGGCGACGGCGGCGGCAAGTGCGGTCCCGCCCGCGCCAGGAGCGCTCTCCGGTCCATGGGAGTCCCGACGGCCAGCGGCGGGAAGAGGCTACTGGCGCCCGCGGCATTCCGGAACCGGGCCGGCAGGCGCTATGCGGGCGCGGCCCCGCCTCCGAGACCGGGATGGCCAGGGACGACAGTCGTGGCGAGCGTGTGCAGCACCGTCCGGCGGACGAGCGCGCGCCGGGGGCCGGCGACCCCGACCGCGGACGGACCGTCATCGAACTCGAGCGGGCCGGCGACGGCTGGACCGCGACGCAGCGCGGCGTGGACCTGGTGGGGCGCGGGCCGACCGCGGCGCGCGCGGCGGCGGCGTACTGTCGGCTGGTGGTGGCGGAGGGGTGAGCGTCGCGGTGCCCACGGGTTGGCGGGGCATCTCGACCCGTTCACCCCGCGGCCGCCCGCTCGTCGCCCCTCGGCGATCGCGTCCGTCACAGGGCAGCCACGGTGAGCGCCGCCGTTCCCCCGCTGATTGCGACCCAGCCCGCGTAGTTCCACCACGGGACGCCGCGCGGGCGCGGTCCGGGCAGGTCGTCGGTGTACGCCCAGAGCCCGTCGACCACCCCGCGGTGGTCGGTGAGCGCGTCGAACCCCGTCGCGAGCGCGGCGGTGACGGCCACCGCGGCCGCGCCGTCCGCGACCAGCAGCGCCACCCGGAGCGCGAGATAGACGGTCCCGGTCCAGCCGAGGAGCGCCGGGACCGGCACCCCCGCGACCGCCGGGCCGGTCCGGTGGACGAGCCACCCCGCCCGGGCGGCGACGACCTCGGCGGCGAACGCGACCAGCGCGCCGCCCCCGAAGCAGGCGAGGACGGCCGCCGCCGGCCAGGTCAGTGCGGCGTGGGCGAGCGCCAGCAGCCCGTAGCCGGTGGCGGTCGCGGCGAAGCGGGTCCGGTCGTCCATGGGCGTGCGTGGTTCGCCGGCGGAAAGTGCGTTGGCGTGCTTCGTGGCGCGCTCCCGCCGTGCGGGTGCCGCCGCCTCAGTACCCGGTGCCGAGGTACGTGTGGACCGCCCGCCCCTCCTCGAGTTCGTCGGCGAGCGCCACCGCGAAGTCCGCCATCGAGATGAAGCTGTCCCCGTCCTCGTCGGCGACGAGTTCGCGCTCGGCGGTGCGGTACTCGCCGGTCCGCTCGCCGGGTTCGATGAGCGCCGCGGGCGCGACGTACGACCACCGCAGGTCCTCGGCCTCGGACAGCACCTCGTAGGCGTCGATGGCCGCGCGGGCCAGGCCCTCCCACTCGTCGGGGAAGTCCGGCGTGTCGACGAGGAGGGTGTCCGGCCCCACGTGCAGGCCGCCCGCGCCGCCCGTCCAGACGAGACGGTCGACATCGGCGCGGCGGAGGCCCGCGACGGTGGCTTCCACCATCGGCACCAGGCGCTCGGGCGACTCGTCCTCTCCGGGCTCGAGCGCCGACACGACGGCGTCGTGGGCCGTCGCGAGTTTCGCCACGTCGCCGGGCTCGGTCGCGTCGCCCGTGACCGCGACGAACGACTCGTCCTCGATGCCCGCGGCGTCGCCGCTCCGGGAGACGCCGGTGACCATGTGCCCGCGGTCGAGGAGTTCGGAGGCGGTTCGCTGGCCGATGCGGCCGGTCGCGCCGAGCAGGAGGACGTGCATGGAGTCGGGTGTTGGTGTTCGGGGTGGTTATCGTTCAGCGGACGCGGGTGTGAGGAAGTTACGGGGGTGTCACCGACGACTCGCTGGCCGGTGGGTTCGGGTCCAGTGAGCGACCCGGACGGGACGAGCTGCTCCTGGAGCGTCCCCAGAAGACACTTACCAGCCACGGAAATAGAGTGACGAGTTGATAGGAAACCCCCGTTCGCCGGTCGTGCCCGCGGCTCTCCTCGTCGTCGGCGTCGCGGCGGTCTCCCTGGCGGTCGTTCCGAACCCGCTGATCGGCCAGTCGTACCACCACTCTGTCTTCCCGGAGGACGGCCTCCCGCCGAACACGACCGTCCACGAGTTCCAGTCGCTGTCCGACCGCGGTCGAGACGTCCTCATTTCGGGGACGAACGGCTCCCGCGGCGTGACCACCGACCGGCCCGTGCCCGAGTTCGACTACGGGTACGACCACAGTGCGTGGACGTTCGTCTCCATGGACGGGCAGGTCTACGTCGTCGCCGCGACGACCGGGAACACGACCGGCCGGATAGCGCGGCTCGCCGTCGGGTTCGTCGGCGTCGTCGTGCTGCTCCTCGGTACCCGGCGTGCGTACCGCTACTGGGTATCGTGAGTGTCGGGGTCGTGCGCTCCCGTGTGGCGGGAGTTCGTGAGGGCAGCGGCGGGAGATCGGCGGGTCCCGTGACCGGAGTGGACGCCGTGAACGAACGGACTCGCCGGGAGTCCCGCGAGACGAGCGACCGGAGGGAGCGAGCGAGTGGGACGTCGGCGAGTCCAGTGACAGAGCGGAGCGAAGCGACGCGAAGGAACTGGACTCGCCGGGATTTGAACCCGGGGCCTCTCCCATGCCAAGGGAGTGATCT
>JBDGTC010000035.1:0-11157 GCA_042217215.1 Halobacteriaceae archaeon | reverse complement strand
GATGTCGCCGTCGCCGACCACGAGGTACTGGTTGCCCACGATCTGCTCGTCGGCGGCGATGGTCAGCGCCGCGCGCAGCGAGAATCCCCGGTTGAGCAGTCGGGCCGTGGTCTCGCCCATCTCGACTGCCCCACTGTTGACGACGTCGCGGAGGGTGACGACGCCACCGATGCTCCCTGCCTCGATGAGCGACATCCCCTGGTCGTACGACTGGCAGGCGTTCAGGAGGAAGGCGTCCACGCCGACCTCGTCGATGCTGCCGGCGTCGAGCCGCCCGTCGGCACACTCGAATCCGTCGCCGTCGATGTGGCCGATGTAGTGGAGGAAATCCGTCGGCTCCGCGAGGACGTCCCTGAGCTCCTCGGCAGTGAGCTGGCGATGCACCTCGACGTCGAAGGGGAGCGCGTCGCGGGCGCCGTACACCGCGCTCACGGTGTCTTCCTCCTCACTCATCCGCGGGTCGTTGCAGACGACCGTGATGTCGATGGCGCCTGTCGCGGGCTCGCGCTCCAGGCCGTTCCGGTAGGCCGTCACGGTCGGCTTGCTCCCGCCGATGGGTGCCCCCTCCGCGACCCACGCGAGCTCGAGGGAGTCGCGCTCGCCGGGGTCGATGCGCTCCGGGACGCCGGGGCCGGCGATCCCCGCGCTCCGCGTGCCCGGCGCGGCGCTTGCGCTCCGGGTGAACTCGTCGGCGGCCGAGAGGGGTTGGTCGGCGGTGGTCCCGCCGTCGGGAGACGCCGTCGCACCTGCACCGGCGCGGAGGAAGTTCCCGATGGCGGCCTCCTGGGCGTCGTCCGGGTCGCCGACCGACGGGGGGCTGGTCCCCGACTCCGGGGTGGCCGTGACGCCGGCGGTCCGCACGACGGCGAGGTCATCGACGGCGAAGGGGAGCAACTCGACGTTGTCCGGCTCCGGGGCGACGTGCGTCGCGACCTTCCACTCGGGGACGTGTGCGGCGATATCCTCGTAGGGTACGGAGAGGTAGGTCTCGAGTTGCTCCTGCAGGTCGGCGTCGTACAGGGCGTCGAAGTCGAGGTCCACGGCCGCTTCGACGGCCTCGCGTTCGGCGAGGGGCACGCGGTAGAGCCCCTCCGTGCGGGTCGCGCAGTCGAACAGGAAGACCTGTTTGAGGACCCGCTCGACGGTGGCCTCGAAGCCCTCGGGTCCGTCCAGCGGGTACGCGAAGCCGCGGTCGGTCTCGACGCGGGGGTCCTCCCCCGGCTCGACCGTCGCGCCGAGGTAGTACGCGAGCGTCGAGACCGGGAACACGTGGCGCGGTTCCGGTGGCACCGTGATGGTGACGCCGGTGTCAGGGGTCTCGACGGGAACGTCGAGTTCCTCGCCCAGTTCGACGAGTGGCGGGTGACCGCGGAGCGTCGGGTAGCTCCGCTCCGGCGAGGTCGTCTTCAGCGCGGAGCCCAGCGCGCTGATGGCCCGCATCATGTCGCGGGGGTCGTCGGTGGTGGTGATTGTCGCGGCGGGCTGCTCGTGGCGCGAACGTGCGCCGACGTTGACCTGCCTCGTCCCGTCGAGTTCGATGCGGGTGCGGTCCGCACCGACGTCGATGTCGATGGGGCCGCCCACGCGGATGTAGGTCTTCACCTCGCTCGTCAGCTCGATGCTGAACGAACCGCTCCCGAGCTCCGCCTCGCCGAAGTGGCTGACGTCCGTGACGACGTTTCCGGTGGCGTCGCGGACGAGGACGCAGACGACGTTTGGGACCTCGAGGACGTCGCTGCGGAGCGTGACGGCACCGTCGACCGGGAATCGGAACCGGTCCTCGGCGACTGGTTCGGGCGTGACGGCGTCAGGCGTCCGGAGGGTGAGTTCGTGGCGGTCGATGGGGTCGAAGATGGTGAGCCCGTCGCAGTCGCTCGCGACGTCGAAGGAGAGGGCTCCCGACGACCGCTCGTCCGACCGCCCGGCGTCGCTCATCTATGCACCAGAATGCACCACCTACGTAAATAACTTGCCGCCGGAGGGGGTCCCTCCGTCTCACCACCGACCGGCACCGAGGCCGGGTCCCGACGACAACGCCTTTGCGCCACCGGGCCGAACCACGGCTGATGGCGGGTGACCGGGTCACGTTCCTCCGGGCCGCGTGGGTGAACGTGGTCGGGAACGTCCTGAAGATCGTCGTCGAGGGCGGCGTGGGCCTCGCCCTCGGGAGCCTCGCGCTCGTGGCGGACGCCGCGCACTCGCTCGCGGACCTGCTCTCGAGCGGCGTCGTGCTGGTCTGGGGTCGGCTCGCGTTCGCCGCCCCTGACGAGGGCCACCCGCACGGCCACGAGCGCGTGGAACCCGTCACGGCGCTCTTCGTCGGCGCGACGCTCGTCGTCCTCGCGGCGAAGTTCCTCTGGGACGCGGGTGCGACACTCCTCCGGGGGCCCGACATCAGTTACTCCTGGCCCCTGCTCGCGGCGCTCGGCGTCGCGATACTCGACATGCTCGTCGTCTACTGGTACACCGAGCGGGCGAACGCCGACCTGCAGATGCCGGCGCTCCGGGCCCTCGCCGCGGACTGCCTCAACGACGTGTA
This sequence comes from Halobacteriaceae archaeon, assembly GCA_042217215.1. GTDB lineage: Archaea > Halobacteriota > Halobacteria > Halobacteriales > Halobacteriaceae > JBDGTC01. Next base: position 8,618 of record JBDGTC010000035.1, on the reverse strand, counting down.
CACCTCTCTCGCGGCACTCGCCGGCGTCGTCGGTGTCGCGCTGGGGTACCCGGCACTGGACGCCGTCGCAGGCGGCCTCGTCAGCCTCCTCGTGGGGTACCACGGCGTGGCAATCGCACGGGAGAACCTCTCGTACCTGGTTGGGAGCGCCCCACCGCCACGCGTCCGGGAGGCTGTCGCGGCCGCCATCCGAGATCACCCGGCGGTCCGTGGCGTCCACGACCTCAGGGTCTACTACATCGGCACCGAAGTGGAGGTGGAGTTCCACGCGGAGGTCGACGGTGACTACACGCTCAGGGAGGCACACGACCTCGAGTCGGATCTCGTCTCGCGCGTGCGGGCAGTTGGTGATGACGTCGGTGACGTCCACGTCCACCTCGACCCCGCCGGTCTCGGGGAGTGGAAGGACGCGCCGCACGGAACGAAGCGGTGAGGGCACCCCACGAGGGCACGACCGGCGGCATCCATTTAAGTCTGCCGCGAACCGCGAGACGGGTAACATCCGTGTAACCCGTCGCCGTCTCCGGGTTCAGACAGAGAAAGCTTTATATAGTTTTCCACCTTACAGAGGGTAAGGACGAGGACGTGGGTGCATTTATCTCTACCCCTGTACCCGTCCCGACCATCATGAGTGACACGACGATCCGGACGACGGAGGAGACCGAGACGAGGACGGAGACACAGTCCACGGAGACCGCCCGCACCGCCGACGAGGACGTCCGCTGCCCCGAGTGCAGCGCCGCCCTCATGCACGACGAGGAGCACGGCGAGACGGTCTGCACCGAGTGTGGCCTCGTCGTCGACGAGAACGCGATCGACCGCGGGCCCGAGTGGCGCGCGTTCGACGGCGCGGAGAAGAACCAGAAGTCCCGCGTGGGCGCCCCGACGACCAAGATGATGCACGACGAGGGGCTCTCGACGAACATCGGGTGGCAGGACAAGGACGCGTACGGCAAGACGCTGTCCAGCCGCCAGCGCCGGAAGATGCAGCGCCTGCGCACCTGGAACGAGCGCTTCCGCACGCGGAACTCCAAGGAGCGCAACCTCAAGCAGGCACTCGGCGAGATCGACCGGATGGCGAGCGCGCTCGGCCTGCCAACAGAGGTCCGCGAGACCGCCTCCGTCATCTACCGTCGCGCGCTGAGCGAGGATCTGCTTCCGGGTCGTTCCATCGAGGGCGTCTCGACGGCAGCGCTGTACGCGGCGGCGCGGATGGCGAACAACCCGCGGACCATCGACGAGGTCGCGGCCGTGAGTCGCATCGACGAGATGGAGTTCAAGCGGACGTACCGTTACATCGTCCGCGAACTCGGCCTCGAGGTGGCGCCGGCGGACCCCGCGAGCTACCTGCCGCGGTTCGCCTCCGAACTCGGGCTCAGCGACGAGTCCGAGCACCGGGCGCGCGACCTGCTCGACGCCGGCGCCGAGGCCGGCATCACCAGCGGGAAGAGTCCAGTCGGTCTCGCGGCCGCGGCTATCTACGCGGCGGCGCTGCTGACGAACGAGAAGGTGACCCAGAGCGCGGTCAGCGAGGTGACGGAGGTCTCCGAGGTCACCATCCGCAACCGGTACCAGGAGCTCCTCGAGGCCGCCGAGGTCCCGGCCTGAGTGCGAGGTCCCGGCCCGAGTGAATCCGGGCGACGCGCGGGGGTCTCGGCGCCACCCCTCGGATGGTCGGATTCGGTTCTCTCTTTCACGCCACCGGAGACAGCGGCGGCGCGGTTTGCGCCGTCCCGAACCACCTCGGTTCCTGCTTGAAGGCAGGACCGGCCCAGTGTCGAACCGGACGGTTCTCGACCGGGTTCGGTCGTTCGCCGCCGCCCTCGCGACCGGCGGGCGCGGCCACTACGAGTGTGGCGCCTGCGGAGCGTCCTACGCGGTCCAGCACCACGTCTGTCCGGAGTGCGGGTCCTTCACCGTCGAGGACGGCCGGTGGTAGCGAACGAGCGGCGCCCCAGTCACCGCGGCCGGTGGAGTCGCTGCCGTGGCGGTGCCACCGCTACTGCGGGCAGTTGTAGGTGTCCCGGACGGTGTCGGCGAGGGTCGACCCCCGCTCGAGCACGACGTAGACCAGGACGAACTCGTGGGCGACCGGCCGGAGGACGAACACCTCGTGCGGTGGGGGAGCGGAGGCGGCAGCCCGCTCCAGGATGGGTTCGAGCGGGAGCGTGCCGGTCCGCAGTTCCTCGAACACGTCGCGGGCGCCCGACTGTTCGGCGAAGGTGTAGAGTGCACCGACCGGCTCGCGGGACGCGTCGTAGGTCACGCGGGCGTTCACGGCCAGGTCCTCGCGTCGCGCCTCCGCCCAGGTGTCGAGGGCCGCCTCGAAGAGGTTCGTGGCGCCGTCGACGAATGCGAGCAGGGTCTCCTCGACGACGGCGACGTCACGCACCGACGGCTCGGCGCCGGCGCCCGCACCCACGGTCCACGAGAGGGAGACCTCGACGACGTTCCCGGCCCTGACCTGCTCGGGCAGTGCAGCGCGGGGGAGGAAGCGCGGGTCGTGGTCCCCGTCGACGTCGACGAGGAGCCACTCGGACCCGTCGCGAGGGGTGCCGAGGACCCGCAGCCGCTCGGTGGTCGTCGCCCCGTCGGGAGCGGCCGACCCCGTGTCTTCGCTCACGGCCGGTCCGAGGCACCCGGCGGTGAAAAGCCCGTCCGTCGAGCGTGGCCGCGCCGGGGTCACCGTCACGGGCGGTCGACTCCCGTCGCCGGTCAGCCCGACCGCGGCGGGCGCTCGAGGGCGACGTACGGCGGCGTGTCGGTGTAGGACACCACCGTGCTCTCGCCCACGGCGCCGACCGGCGAGGACTCGAGGGCGACGTACTCGCGGCCCGCCGACTCGCGGGTGAGCGAGAGGACCTGGTCCGCGGCGTCCTCGTAGGCGGCCCGGGCCTCGTCGGCCACGGCCGCGGGATGCTGGAGGTGGACGACCTGGTCGGCGTCGCCGACCAGCTCCGCCTCGTGGTAGTGTCTCAGTGCGCGCGCGTCGGTCGGGCCGAGGGTGTGGGCCAGCGCGTCGGCGTTCACGAGGCGGAAGTGCGGCCCGTCGGTGCGGTCGGCGATACCCGACAGCATCGAGCGCACCTCCGGGAGCTCCTCGCGGGACCCGAAGACGTTCTGGAGCCCGCCCGCCCACGCGTCGACCATGTCGAAGACGAACAGGCGGTCCTCCGCGAGGAGCGACTCGAGCTCGAAGCCGAAGGCCGCGAGCAGCGTCCGGAGCCGGTCAGCCCCGAGGTGGACGGTCGGGACCAGTTCGAGCACGTACCCGCGCTCGAGCGCGCCCGCCAGCAGCGGCGCGACGAGCGGCGTCAGGTTCGAGCGACCGTCGTGCTGGAGGAGCACGCCCCCACCCGTGAGGAGGCCGCCCCCACAGAGCGCGTCCAGTCCGTCGACGTCGGTGGGGGCGGTCTCGACGTCCCGGAGCGGTGCGGGGACGGTCCGCTCTGCGGGCGCCACGGCCGGCGACCCCGGCCCGAGGTGGAACTCGACGGGCCGGCGCTCGTGGTCGACGCCCCGGAGCTTCACGACCCGGAGGTGCCGGTGGTCGTCCCCCGCGACGCGCTCGCGGGTGAGGGTGACGACGCCGTCGACGAGCGGTGCGAGATCGGCAACTGCACCCGTGCCGAGTGGTCCGTCCGCTCCCCCGGCGCCGGCGCCCGTGGCGAGGCAACCGGCGTGCGTGGAGACGGTCAGGAGCGTGGTCGCCGTCAGCTCCCGCGTGGCGTCGTGGACCAGTCGCCCCGCGAGCCCGCGGCCGTCGACCGCGGCGCTGCTGTCACCCGCGGCGTCGGCACGGGCGCCGACGAGCGCGCCCACGTCGTCGAAGACCACCCGATCCCGGGGCGCGTACTGCGAGAGGAGTTGCTCCGCGACGGCTGAGGGCGTGGGCTCGCTCTCCCCCACGAACGACGCGACGCTCTCCTGGAGCGAGGCGACGGCGAGCCCCTCGCCGTCGAGTTCGAAGCCCTGTTCCGTGAGCGTCGCCCGGGCCTCGGCGGCCGTCTGCTCGACGGCGACGAAGAGACACCGTTCGTCCGCGGCGACACCCGCGGAGAGGAAGGCCATCCCGAGCGAACTCTTCCCCGTCCCCGGGCCGCCGGCGACGAGGACGGCACGTCCCTCGGGAACGCCGCCGTCCACGAGGTCGTCGAGGTTGTCCACCCCGGTCCGGCACCGCGCGACGGATCGCTCGGTCATTGATTCCGCTACTCTCTCGAGGATATAAAACTACGGGGCCGTCGGCGGGGAGTCGTCCTGCCAGGGACAGTCCCGCGTTTCGGCCGTCTGCGGGTCGCATGGACAAGTCTTGGTGTGTGCCAACACGGAACTTTATGTATCACGTCCCGCTACAGGGCGCCATGAAGCCCGACAGAAACGACACGGACGACGCCCCGGACGCGCTCCTGATGCCGAACCGTCGCAACATGCTGTCCTGGCTCGGAGTCGGCGGGACGGCAGCTGTTGCCGGCTGCAGTGGGGACGGCGGAGGCGGCACGACGACGGCCCCGACGACGGGCGAACCGACGTCCACGACGTCCGGCACGCCGGACGTCACCGGGCCGTTCGTGAACGCCTACTCGAGTTCGGCGTCGCAGATCAACTTCATCTACAATACGGAGCAGGGGGCGGCGGACCGTATCAACCTCACACTCGACGGCGCCTGGGCGGTGACGACCGAGAACGAGGTGTTCCCGCTCTGGTGTGAGCCCACGACCCAGGACAACAAGACCTGGACCATCACGCTCCGTGACGGTCTCCGGTGGACCGACAACGGGCGGATGACCGCGGAGGACTGGGTCTACATGATCCAGAACATCTTCCAGAGCAAGAACAACTGGACGAGCTACCCCAACGCCTCGGACTGGCAGGGCGTGACCGTCGAGCAGACGGGCGAGCTCACCTTCGACGTCACGCTGCCCAGCGCGGACCGGAACTGGCCGCTCCGGCCGGTGATGTGGGGGCAGTTCTGCGCCCCGAAGGAGATCCTCCAGCAGTACGTGCAGATGCACGAGGACGGCGACACCGAGGGTGCGCTCAACGGGTTGAAGAACGACCAGGACCTCAACAACCTCACCTACACCGGGAACCTCGGTCCGTACACGCTCGATACCTGGGAGCAGGAGTCACAGTTCGTCGCCGCGCGAAACGACGACTACTACATGCAGGACGCCGAGGGCGTCTCGCCGCTGTGGCAGAACGCGCCGTACTACGAGAAGTACAACTACCGGGTCGTCCCGGAGCAGTCCTCCCGGCTCAACGCGCTTAAGAACGGCGAGGCCCACCGCACCTCACTTCCCCCAGAGCGGGCCCAGGAGTTCATCGACCTCTCGGACGTCGACGTCTACGTCCAGCCACAGCCGTTCGTCCGGCCGGTCATCTTCAACCAGCGCGCCAACGGGTGGTCGGGCTTCCGGAAGAAGAAGGTGCGCCAGGGGCTGATGATGACCCTCGACAAGAGCGCCTTCGCCCAGCAGATCTTCCGGGGATACGCGGAGCCCGCGTTCACGATGCAGCCCAAGTGGTCGCAGTGGTACAGCGGCGAGTACGTGAAAACCTACGGGTCGGGTGACCTGCTGGACACCGAGAAGGCCCGGAACAGGATATCGAGCGGGCTCTCGGGTACCGAGTTCGGCTACGACGGGGAGACCCTCGTCGACGGCGACGGGAACCAGGTGAACCTCACCATCTACTCGCAGGCCGGCCAGCCCTCCGAGCAGACCACCGCCGAGCTCATCAAGCAGCGCTTCGCAATGGTCGGCATCGCCGTCACCCACGACACCCTCCCGGTCCAGACGTTCTTCACCGACTACTACTACAACAGCGTCCCCCAGGACAAGGCCGACCAGGTGCCCGACGACTGGCCCGGCGACCCGACGACCCCCGGACCGAACTCGGGGCCGCGGGACCTGTCGACGAGCAAGGAGCCGTGGGACATGCTCCTGTTCTTCGAGTACAACACCTACCCGCGGACGCCCGCGGACAGCAAGGTGTTCTTCTACCCGCGCGGTAGCGCGAACTTCTACGGGTACGTGCCCAGCGAGGGCGTGAGTATCAAGAAAATGTACGAGGAGGCAGCCAACGCCACGGACGAGCAGACCCGGCAGCAGCTGTTCGCCGAGACGTTCGGCACCATCTCGACCGAACAGCCCTTCGGCTTCCTCGTGATGGAGGACGACATCTTGGGGGTCCAGGCCGGCGTCGACGGTCCCGTCGAGAAGTTCGGCTCCGGGTGGAACTCCCAGACCTTCCACCGCACCTGATAGACCTAAGGCCCTACGGGACATCTCCGCTGTATCCATGAGTTTCCGCTGGTACGTCGCACGCCGCCTGGGGTGGACGGTCGTGGCGACGTTTATCGTGCTCTCCATCACCTTCGGGCTCCTCACCATCGCCCCTAACGCGGAGGTGACACAGATCAGCTTCACCGCCGCCCAGCAGGGAGAGAACGTCACGCAGGCACGACAGGCCGCAATGCGCCGCATGGGACTCGACGAGCCGGTACTCCAGCGGTACGTGAACTACATGGTGAACATGGCGACGTTCAACTGGGGGTACTCGCAGTCCCACTCCGGTACGAAGGTCACCACGTTGATCATGAACGCCATCCCCTACACCATGCTGTACTCCGTGCCGACCACCATCTTCTCCATCATCGTCGGCATCAGCATCGGGTTGTACTCGGCCACCCACCAGTACACGAAGTTCGACTACGCCGCCACGTTCGTGGCCTTCTTCGGGTACGCCATCCCGAACTTCTGGTTCGGTATCATCCTGCTGGTCATCTTCGGAGCGTGGCTGGGGTGGGTCCCGATCATCTTCGACGTCAACGCGGACCTCTTCAGTGTCACGATGGCGAAACAGCTGATACTGCCGGTGTTCGTCCTGACGACGAGCCAGGTCACGGCGCTGATGCGGTACTCCCGCGCGGAGGCCCTCGAGTACGTCGAGGCGGAGTTCACGAAGGCGGCGCGCGCGAAGGGGGTCAGCGAGTACCGCCTCCTCACGAGACACATCCTGCGCCCGGCGCTGGTCCCGCTCATGACCATCCTCGTGGCCGACCTGCTCGGCATCTTCATCGCGGCGTCGTACCTCGTCGAGATCGTCTTCTCCATCCCCGGGCTCGGACGGCTTACCCTCGAGGCCATCGAGAGCAACGACACGCCCCTCGTCCTCGCCACGACGCTGCTCCCGGTGTTCGTGGCCATCATCGGCAACCTGGTCCAGGACATCGCGTACACCGTCCTCGACCCCCGCATCGACTACGGTGAGCGCTGATGGCCGGAGACACTGAGTCCTTCGAGGACATCGACTGGGATGCCGAACGCGGAGGGAAGACGCTCCTCCCCCGCAAGTACCTCGCCACGGCGGTGACGCTGCTCGTCCTCGGGATGGCCTTCCTGTACGACTACCACTACGTCCCGGTCCGGGAGCCTACTGTGCCGGTGCTCGGCTGGCACGTCACCCAGGTCGACTGGCTGTTCCTCGCGACGCTAATCGTCCTCTTCTACTTCGTCGTCGTGCCGCTCGCGTCGAATCGGCGGATGACGGCGTACTACTGGCGGGAGTTCCGGAAGAACACCGCGGCGGTCGTGAGCCTGGTGTACCTCATCGGCATCTTCGTCGTCGGCATCGCGGGGCCGGTGTTCATGGAGCCCCCAACGCTCTCGCTGCTCGAGCAGTACCAGCCCCCGGTGTACACGACGGTGTCCGCGAACTACCCGATCCAGTGCGTCGGCGAGGTCACCGGGGCGGGCGGGAACCGGGTGTGTCACGGGACCTGGGCGCACCCGCTCGGGACCACCCACCAGGGGAAGGACATCCTCACCCTCGTCGTGTACGGCATGCAGGTCTCGATGAAGGTGGGGCTCATCGCGTCGCTGCTCATCATCACCATCGGGACCACCGTCGGCGCCGTCGCGGCGTACGTCGGGGGCCTGGTCGACGAGGTGCTGATGCGGTACGTCGACATCCAGCTTGTCTTCCCCACGTTCCTCCTGTTTCTCCTCCTCATCTACCTGTTCGGCGAGAGCCTGTTCATGTTCATCATGGTGTTCGGGCTCACCAGCTGGGGCGGCGTGGCCCGACTCGTTCGCAGCGAGGCCCTGCAGCGACGCGAGGAGGAGTACATCGTCGCCGCCGACAGCGCGGGTGCCTCGACCGGCTACGTCATCTGGCGTCACATCATCCCCAACGTGTCGAACACCGTCATCACCGCCACGACGCTGCTCATCCCCGGCCTCCTCCTCTTCGAGGCCGGGCTGGCGTTCATCGGCCTCGGCGACCCCTCGATCCCCTCGTGGGGGCAGGTCATCGCCGCGGGACGCAACTACCTCGACTTCGCGTGGTGGATCTCGACGATGCCGGGTATCTTCCTCTTCATGACCATCCTCGCGTTCAACTTCCTCGGCGACGCGCTCCGGGACGCACTCGACCCGCGGTCAACACAGGAATGAGCTCGAACACCCCACTCCTCGACGTCCGGAACCTCCACGTCAGATTCGACACCGACGAGGGCGTCGTCCGCGCCGTCGACGGGATCGACTTCTCGGTCGACCGCGGCGAGACCCTCTGCATCGTCGGCGAGAGCGGGAGCGGGAAGACCGTCGCCAGCG
>JBDGTC010000009.1:0-11332 GCA_042217215.1 Halobacteriaceae archaeon | reverse complement strand
CTATCTACGCAGGCGTGACAGTCCTCACAACCTACTATAATCTCCAGAAACTCACACCAGTGGAGCATTGTGACTCATTCGCTGTCAGTCTCTAAGTGGTCCAATCGTTCAGCCAGATCCTGCATCTCGTCTGCTCGCGCTTCCTCATATATCGGACAGGGCGCATCCGGATTATCGTAGAGATATATCGTGATTAGCGACTGAAGCTCATGTCCGCACGACCCTTCCACAGTCTCCAGATACGGGCAGGTCTCGAAGCATCCGGGGTGGAGCTTCAACTCGGTCATACACCAGAATTGTCTCTAACAATGATGAGGGTTTTGGTGACTATGATCGAGAAATCAAATAGCAAAAAGCACAGAGTGAACAGTACAGGTTGGCGCAAAAGCACTAATTAGAAGGTGTCTTCTTGATATGCTATAACTCCTGTGAGAGTTGGAAAGTCCCTTCTCAGAATTTGTTGGTGAAAAGGTGGTTTGTAGAAATCCAAACTACCAACTTGGGCCGTCGTGCGTTCCACGTTCGCTATCGCGACATGAGGTTTACAGGTCCGGGGGCGAGCAACGCCACTCACCGGATATGTGACACGATAGCGGGTCGGGCCGCCGGGCGCCGGCCTCAGACCCAGGGCCGCGAGTGGGCCGTCAGCTCGCCCGCCACGTCGGTGCGCATCGTCTCCGCGACGCTCTCGAGGTTCGCGAGCGCCCACATGAGCTTCACCTTCGCGGTGCCGGGAAGGGTGTCGCCGGCCTCGACGACGCCGGCCCCCAGGAGGTCCCGGCCGGTGTCGTACACGCGGTCACAGACCCGCCCCTCGAGGCACTGGCTCGTCATCACGACGGGCGTGCCGTCCTCGACCAGGTCGGCGATCGGATCGACGAACGACGTCGGGACGTGGCCGAGTCCGGTCCCCGCGATGACCACGCCGTCGCTCCCGGCACACCGCTGGACGGCCTCGGGGCTCATGCCGGGCGAGAACGTCAGGAGGTGGACGTCCGTGGCCAGCGCGTCGTCGAGGTCCAGCTCGGTCTCGCCGCGCTCGGGGTGCTCGCGGCGCCACTCGACCGACACCGCCTCGGGGTCCGGGTCGTAGTGAGCCACGCCCAGGGGCGAGCGGCCCACCGTCTCGAAGGCGTCGCGTCGCGACGTGTGGTTCTTGCGCACGCGCGTGGCGCGGTGGAGCGCACACCGGTCGTCGCTCGTGGAGTCGTGCATGCACACGAGGACCGCGGCACAGTCCGCTTTCGCGGCCTCGACCGCACAGACCGCGTTCATCACGTTGTCCGAGGACGGGCGGTCCGCGGAGCGCTGGCTGCCGGTAAAGACGACCGGCACGGGCGTGTCGAGCATGAACGCGAGCGCGCTCGCGGAGTACTGCATGGTGTCGGTGCCGTGCATCACGACGACGCCGTCGGCGCCCGCCTCGATCTCCTCGTGCACGGCGCGGGCCAGCGCCTGCCAGTCCGCGGGGACCACGTTCTCCGAGAGCTTGTTCGCCACGACGCGCCCGCGGAAGTTGGCCAGTCCGGCGAGGTCGGGCACCGCGCGGAGGACGTCCTCGGCGTCGAAGCGCGCGGTGACCGCGCCGGTGCGGTAGTCGACGGTCGATGCGATGGTGCCGCCCGTCGATAGCAGCGACACCGTGGGGAGGTCCGGATCGAAGGTGATCTCGGTGACCTCGCCGATCGAGGGTTCGGGTTCCTGCTCGAAGGTGCCTGACTCGAGGACGTCGACGCTCGCGGCCTCGCGGTCGACGCCGACGTTGTAGCCCCCGTCGAGTTTCAGGACGAGGTGCTCGGCCGTGCTCGCGGGCGTGAGCACCCCCTCGTAGGTCTGGGTGCCGCGTTCGACGCGGACCCGGTCGCCTGCGTGCATGGGCCGGTCTTTTCCCGCCGGGGGTTTGAATCCCACTCCTCGGGGGCGATGAATCGCATGTCGCTATATGAAAGGTGGCCGGGCGAGCCGTCGAATGGCTGTCCGTTTTTCGACGTACGGTCGCAAATAAACTGGCAACATTAACGAATGGCCTCCACTACAGAACTTATGGCTCGTCCGAAAAATTCTCGATGGTCCTCTCGGCGTGTTCGGGCATGTTGTTCTTCACTTCCTTGGGCCGACGGCGGTCGATGACGCTTCGTCCGAACCGTTCCCCGGCGCGACCACCGTCGTCCGACGGAGACTGTCGTCTGGACTAGGTTTATCTTGGCGGGTGCGTGAACTGTCCACATGGTGAGTAGACGAGCCCTGCTCACCGCCTTCGGGTCCGCGCTCTGTGTACCCGCGGGCTGCGTGCGTCTCCCGCCGGGTCCCGACCGGGACTCACCGGACTCGTGGCCGCAGGTGCTCCACGACGGACGGAACTCGAATCACCACCGCGGGGTCCCGGGTCCGACGGACCTTCGCGTCGCGACGACGGTAGCTGCAAATCCCCCGCTGCTCGTCGACGGGGGTGAGCTGGTACTGCGCCGCGGTGGCCGCCTGTCGGGTGTCTCACTGGACGGTGGCGTGGAGACCATCCGGGCCGCGTTGCCCTTCGTTCTCGGTTCGCCGTTCCTCGCTACCGACGACCGAATTCTGCTCCCGTACTCGACCACCTCGGGCGAGCTGGGCGTTGCCTCGCTCACCCGCGACCTCACCGCGCCCGATCCGGTCGACTGGCGGACCCATGCGCTGACCGTCCACCCGATCCCCGGTCCGCAGGGCGCTCCGGCGGTTGCGTGCGGCATTCTGGTCGGATTTGCCGACCTCGACAGCGGATACGCGGCCGTCAGCCTGCGGGAGGGTCGTGACCGCTGGGAGCACGAAACGGCACCTGAAGCCGTCCGGACGCGACCCGCCGTCGCGGACGGTCGGGTGTTCCTCGTCGCGAGTCACCCGGAGTACTGGACTCTCACGGCGCTGGATGCCAGGACGGGCGAGCGCGACTGGCAGACGGAGCGACCGTTCGTCGACCTCGACTGTCAGTGGCCCGTGAGCGCCGCCGGTGGCGAGGCACTCGTCGACATGCCGCCCATTGTGGACGGCGAGCGGGTGTACGTCTTCGTGAACCGCGATATCCCGACTATCGAGGAGGCCGGTGACGTCACGGCGGCGGAGATGCCGGCCAGCGACCGCGTTGTGGCATTCGACACGACAACAGGGGACCAACTGTGGAGTGCGGACCTGGGAGGTATCGGGGCGTATGGGAATATGTCTCTCTCCGATGACTCTCTCTTCGTGACCGACGTCGGGTGGTCGGCGGACGAGGAGTTCTGGTCGGAGGTGACGGTCGTGGCGCTGGACCCGGCCACTGGCGACGAACGCTGGCGGACGGCGCCGCTATCAGGCCTCCCGTACAGTCTGGTGTCGACCCGGGACCACGTCTACCTCGCCAGTGGGAACGCCGTCCACGTCGTCGAGCGGCAGACCGGCGAGGTCCGCCAGCGCGTCGAGTACGGGGAGGTCCTCTCGCGTCTCGTGGTGGTCGAGAACCACGTCATCGCATACGCGCGCGAAAAGAACGAGGTCGTCGTGTTCGAGGGGTCGGCTGGGGAGTCCGGGTGAGGCAGCCTACTCCTCTCGCACGGCGTCGGCGTCGTCCACGGTCGGGTCCGGACCGGGCCCCTCGCCCGGCGCGTCGTCGGCGCCGCCGGCGTCGTGTGCGACCAGCGCCTCGCTCCCGCAGTCCGGACACTCCGAGTACTGCTCGCCCAGTCGGGCGCCACAGTCGGCGCACTCGAGTTCGCGGCTCGACTCGGCCGCCGACTCGGCCTCCTGCTTGAACTCCTCGACCTTGCGCCCGAGCGAGCGGAAGATGTCCATTACCGGTGTGTAGGCGGTCGAGCGTGTTAACGGTTCGCCGCGTCCGGCCGCGGCAGTGCCCGCCGTGGTCGCCGCGGGAGCGAATTAAGAGGGCCGCCCTCGAAGCGGCGGGCAGTGACTCACTCCGGGCCCGCCGCCGAGCGCACCGACCGCTTCGCCTACGACCCGCCTGTCGTCCGCCACGGCGCGGGCGCGGTTGGGGGACTGGGCGCCGAGCTGGAGCGACACGGGCTGTCGGGTGCGCTCGTGGTCTGTGGCCGCTCGGTCGGCGCGAACCCGGAGACGATGGATCCCGTGCGCGACGGCCTCGGCGACCGCCTCGTCGACGTCTTCGCGGAGACCACGCCGGAGAAGCGGCTCTCGACCGCCGTCGCGGCGGCGGAGCGCCTCCGCAGTTCGGCCGCGGACTGCATCGTGGGCCTCGGCGGCGGGAGCAGCCTCGACGTCGCGACGCTCGCGAGCCTCGTCGCCGGGGCGTGCTGGGGGCTCGGCGCACGCTCGCCGGAAGAACTCGCCGACGAGCTCGTGGAGACCGGGTCCATCACGGTGCCGGGTGGGCCCCTCCCGCCGGTGCTCACGGTGCCCACCACCCTCGCCGGCGCGGCGCTCTCGGGGAGCGCGGGCGTGACGGTCCACCCCGACGGCGGGCTAATCGACCCCGCCGACGTCGACGGCTCCGCAGACCGCGCCGACGCGGCCGAGAGCGCCGACGCGGCGGACAGCGCCGAGGCGGCCGACGGCGGCGTCTCCCACCCCGCGCTCGCGCCGCTCGCGACCGTCTCCGACCCGGCGGTCGTCGCCACCACGCCCCCGACCGTCCTCCGCGGGTCGGCGACGAACGGCCTCGACAAGGCCGTGGAAACACTGTACGCTCGCACGGCGACGCCGGTCACCGACGCCACCGCCGAGCGCGCGCTCGCGTGCTTCCGCGAGGGCGTTCCGGCGCTCGCGGCTGCGACCGGTGACGCTCCCGAGGACGCCGAGGACGTGGCGCCCGTCGTCGAGGGCGCGCTGCTCGCCCAGTACGGCGTGGTCCGCGCCGACGGCTCGACGCTCTCGGTGCTCCACGCGTTCGGGCACGGCCTCTCGCGCACCTCGCCGCTCCAGCAGGGCGTCGCCCACGCCGTAATCGCGCCGCACGCGCTCGCGGCGCTGTTCGACGAGGTCGACGGCCGGCGGTAGCGCCTCGCCGCCGCCCTCGGTGTCCCCGACGACGTCGAGCCGGGCGCGGGCGTCGTCAGGGCGGTCCGTGACCTCGTCGACGCCCTCGACCAGCCCGACCGCCTGCGCGGCGTGGACGCCCCCGCGCGCGAGGACCTCCCCGCCGTGGCCGAGGCCGTCCACGGCGACCCGCTCATGGGCAACTGCCCGCCAGGGTACGACCCGTCGGTTGACGACCTGCTGACCGTCCTCCAGGCCGCGTGGTGAGCGCGCTTCCGTGACCGTGCCGTCGAGCCCCCACCTGCCCCGACACCTATTGTGCCGCCCGCCGAAGCCAATCCGATGGCAGACCCGGAGGTCGAGTACGAACCGGCGAGCGTGAAGGAGCTCCTGGCGGAGATGAAGGACACCGCCAACCTCCTCGTCGACCTGTCGTACTCCGCCGTGCTCGACGACAGCGCCGAGGTCGCGGAGGAGGTGCTCGCCCTCGAGGAGCGCATGGACCGCCTGCAGCTCCAGGCGTGGATGAGCCTCCTCCTCGCCGCGCGGACCCCGGAGGACGCCGAACAGCTGGCGCCCGTGCTCGGGGTCGTCGGCGCCGCCGAGAAGGTGAGCGACGCGGCCGGCGACGTGGCGAAGGTGGTCCTCGACGAGGTGGGGCTCCCGCCCGAGATGCGCGCGGCGCTCCCGGAGGCCCGGGAGGTCTCGGTGCGCGCGACGGTCGTCCCGGCGTCGCCGTACGCCGACGCGACCCTCGGCGACCTCGCCCTCGAGACGGAGACCGGCGTGCGCGCCATCGCGGTGCGTCGGGGCGACGGCGACTGGATAACCGACCCCGACGGCGACACGCGGCTCGCGGCGGGCGACGTCGTCCTCTTCCGCGGGCCGGAGTCCGGCGTGGAGACGGTCCACGAGGCGGCGTCCGGCGTGCCCTACGAGCGACCCCCGCCGCCCGACACCGGGGACGCGGACCTCGAGCGCGCGGTCGACGCCATCGTGCTGATGAAGGACCTCAGCGAACTGGCCGTCGACCTCGCGTACGCGGCGGCGCTCTACGACAGCGAGGACGTCGCCGAGGAGGTGCTCGAACTCGAGGCCGAGGTGGACGCGCTCCAGACGCGCTTCGAGGCGTGGGTGCTCCGCGCGGCCGCCGACGCCGAGGACCCGGTCTCGCTTCGGGGGCTGGTGCGGCTGGGCGCCGCGAGCGAGACCATCAGCGACGCCGCCCTCGAGATCAGCGAGGGCGTGCTCCGCGGCCTCGGCACCCACCCGGTCGTGGCGGCCGCCGTCGAGGAGTCCGACGAGGTGGTGGTCCGGCTCACCGTCGCTTCCGACGCGCACCTCGCCGGGCAGACCCTGGGCGAGGCGGCCGTGGGCACCGAGACCGGCATGCAGGTCGTCGCCGTGCGGCGCGCGGCCGCCGACGAGTGGGTGGTCACGCCCGGGTCCGAGACGCGGCTCCGCGCCGGCGACACCGTCATCGCGACCGGGACCGCGACGGGTGCGGAGCTCCTCGCCGACCTCGCGGGCGAGGACCTGGAGGGGAGCGCGCCGTGAAGCTCCGCCGGCGGTTGGGGGCCGGCGGTCGATGACCCGGCTGTCGGTCGCCCGGGAGTCCGTCCGCGAGGGGCTGCCAGCGGTCGCGGGGAGCGCGGCGGCGGGCCTCGTCGCGGGGGTCCTCCTCGGGGGGATGCGCGGGGACTTCGCCGCGGTTCCGGGGCTGCTCGTGCTCGTCCCCGCGATGCTCGCGACGCGCGGGAACGTCTACGGCTCGCTGGGCGCGCGGCTCGCGACCGGGCTCCAGGTCGGCCTCGTCGAGCCGTCGCTGGTCCCGTCGCGTCGTGTGGCGAGCGCCGCGGTCGCCGCGCTCGTGAGCGGCCTGCTCGTGAACGGCCTCGCGGCGCTCGCGGCCGCCGCGGTGTTGCCCCTCCTCGGCGAACCCGTCGCGGGCGTCGGGGTGCTCCTCGGGGTGGCACTCGTCGCGGGCCTGCTCTCTGGCGTCGTGCTCGCCGTCCTGGTGGTCGGCGTCGCGGTGCTGGGGTACCGCCGGGGGCACAACCCCGACACGCTCGTCGGGCCGGTCGTGACGACCGCGGGCGACCTGTTCGGCGTGGCACTGCTCGCGCTCGCCGTGGACCTCGTGGTCTGAGATGCCCACGCGCTGGACCGTCCCCGCGATACTCCGTGCCACGCTGCCCGTGCTGTGCGCGCTCACCCTCCTCGAACTGGGGGCTGGGCTCGTCCTCGGGCGGTTCGAGGCCACCCTCCTCGAGAACCCGAGCCTCCTCGTGCTCGTGCCGGTCACCATCGGCACCGCGGGGAACCTCGGGAGCGTCCTCGCCGCGCGGCTCTCGACGGCGTTCCACCTCGGGACGCTTCGGTTCGCGGCCACCGACGAGACCCTCGGCGGGAACGCCCTCGCGACGCTCGCGCTCGCGGTCCTGGTCTTCCCGCCGGTCGGGGCGGGCGCGTGGGCGCTGACGGCGCTGGTCGGCTCCCCGCGGCTCCCGGCGCGGGCGGTCGTCCTCATCGCGACCGCGAGCGGCGTCGCCCTCGCGGTCCTCGCGGTCGCCGTCGCCGTGGCGGTCACCGCGGTCACCTACCGCCGCGGCGTCGACCCCGACGACGTCGCGGTCCCGGTCGTCACCAACGTCTGTGATGTGCTGGGCGTGGTGGTGCTGTACGCGGTGACGGTGCTGGTGGTCTGAGTCGACGCGCACCGACGTCGCGGGCTGTGCCGGGGCCGGATCAGGGGAGGGCGAGCCCCTCGGACGTGCGCCGGAGCAGCCCCTGGGCCTCGAGGTCGCCGAGGACGCTCTCGACGACGTACTCGGGGATCTCCGCGGTCTCGGCCACCTCGGCGACGGTGTCGGCGCCCCCGGCGACGGCGGCGAGCACGTCGGCCGCGACGGCGCCGCTGTCGTCGTCGAGGTGGTCGGCGAGGCCGCGCTGGACGTCGGCGAGCCGCCCCTGGACCCAGCGCTGGGCCAGCGAGAGCTCCCGCTCGATCTCCTCGAGGCGGTGGAGCTCGTCGGCGAGTTCGGCCACGCTGCTCGGCTCGCGCTCCCGCTCGCGGGACGTGATAGAGAGGTGGGTGCAGCGGTTCAGGTCGAGGCTCGCGCTCGCCGGGTAGGCCGACTTCATCCCGAAGCCGTACGGCGAGACGCTCACCTCGAGGCGGAGGTTCTGGGAGATGCGGAAGTACTTCCGCCGGCCGTCGTCGACCCGGCTCTCGACGAGGCCGGCCTCCTCGAGGCGGCGGAGGTGGTCGATGACCGCCTTCGGGCTCACGCCGATGTACTCGCTGATCTCCGTGACGTAGCAGGGCTTGCGCGCCAGCAGGCGCAAGATGCGCCGCCGGTTCTCGTTGCCCAGCAGGTCGAGCAGCGCCCCGGAGTCCATCACCACGAGGTTGGGGACCACGCGGGAAAAGGGTGTCTGGACCGCGGCGCTCGTGTGCACGACCGGACCGGTCGGCGCCCCGACGAGTCGCAGCCGGCGTCGGGGCGAAGCTGTCGCTGTGCAGACCGGTAACGCATCCCGGCGGCGGACAGACTTATCTACGAGCGTGCGACTAGTTCACATGCATGTTCGAGCCGTTCTCCCGGGGGTACTACCTCGGTCGGCTCTACGTGGAGCCGTACGGCGGCGACCGCCCGGTCATCGCCAGCCGACAGCACGAGCAGACCACCGAGGCCCTCTACGCCGACGGGGTCGACGGGGCGACGGACACAGACGGCGAGCCGCCGCTGGTGATGAAGGTCGAGACCGTCCACCTCGCGGTCCACGGGGACGACGGGGTCCCGCCGGACACCCTCGCCGTGCCCGAGGACGTGCTCGAGGAGACCCGCATCCGGAACCCGCCCTCCCTCCGCGAGATCCTGCTCGCGAAGGCCGACACCGCCTCCCGGCTCCTGCGGCTGGGGACGACGGCGACGTAGTCCACCGTCTCCCGACCGCACGGCACTGTTCAGTTACGGCTGACGCACGTCATGCGATCCGGATCATCGAGCGATGGGCCTGGTCGGCGGATTCAGCCATCCACGCGGTGGGACTTTCGGGTCTGGTTGTATTACTCGCAGTAGTAACTGAAGCAGCGCCGACCGCACAGCCGGAACCTACAAGCCCCGCCGCGCCGCCCTCCCGGCCGTGTTCGACGAGTTGCTCGGCCGCGCCGCGCTGAAGGAGCGCATCGCCGACCTCGAGTCCGAGAAGGACGACCTCGAGGCCCAGCTCGCGGCCGAGCGCGAGCGCCGGGCGGACGCCGTCAGCGACCGGCAGGCCGCCGAGGAGCGGGTCAACCGCCTCGAGGACCGCGTCGCGGAACTCGAGGACCGCGTCGAGCGCGCGGAGGCCGCCGGCGGTGGCGGTCCCGACTACCGCGGCCGCGAGCGGCCCTCGGCCAGGCGGACGGAGACGCTGCTTGCCCGCCTGCGGAGCTTCGACGCGCCCCCGGAGGGCGCGCTCACCACCTGGGTGTCCGAGGACGCACCGGTCCCCGACCCCGTCGCCGACCTCCTCGGCGACCGCGCCCGCCTCGCGGTTGACGCCGCGCCGTGTCTGGTCTGCGTGGACGACGCCGGCCTCCTGAGCGTGGCGCTCCGCCCGCCGCTCGCGGGCGTCGATGCTGCCGTCCAGCAGGACGGCGGGGCGGTCAGCGGTCCGTCCGGTGCAGCGACGTTCGCCGACGGCCCCGTCCACCGCGGGCCGTCCTTCGCGCTCGACGACGCGTGGTTCCTGCCCGCCGCGCAGGGGCGCTACGCCCTCGCCGTCGTGCGCTCGGACGTCTTCGCGCTCGGGGAGTACGAGGCGGGCGAGCGGGTCGCGGTCCGGGGCTTCGAGAGCGACGTGAAGGGTACGCACTCAAAGGGCGGGTTCTCCCAGGGCCGGTTCGAGCGCCGCCGCGAGGCGCAGATCGACGAGCACCTCGACGACGTGCGCGAGGTGCTCGCCGACGCGCCGCGTCCGCTGTTCGTCGTCGGCGAGTCGACCGTCGTCGGCGAGTTCGCTGACGTCGCGAGGGTCACCGCCCCGGCCGACGCGACCGGCGAGCCGGAGGCGGCACTCGAGGCCGCCCACGAGGACTTCTGGCGCTCGCGGCTGTGGCTGCTCTGAGGGGCCGCTGCCGGCCGGGGCCGCCGTCGCGGGACGCGGCGCCGAGCGCGCTGGGAAACCTTTACGGTGCGCCACCTCCGACCACGACCCAGAGATGACGGCAGGTGTCCGCTTTACAGGCCGGTCCTCGTAACCCACACCGCGCCTGCCGTCGCTCGGTCTATCCATGTCGGAGAACCCCCAGCGACAGGTCGAGGTAACGCTCCCGGACGGCTCGACGCTCGCGGTCGAGCGCGGGGCGACAGTCGGCGACGTCGCGTACGAGATCGGCCCCGGGCTCGGCGAGGACGCCGTCGCGGGCGTGCTCGACGGCGATATCGTCGCGCTCGAGGAACCGGTCGCGGACGGCGCCACCGTCGAGATCGTCACCGAGGACTCCGGGCGGTACCTGCAGGTCCTCCGCCACACGGCCGCCCACGTGTTCGCGCAGGCCCTCCAGCGGCTCTACCCCGACGCGAAGCTCGCCATCGGGCCGCCGACCGACGAGGGCTTCTACTACGACGTCGCGGGCGTCGACCTCGACGCCGACGACCTCGAGCGGATCGAAGACGAGATGGGCGAGATCGTCCGCGCGGACTACCCCCTCGAGCGCGTCGAGCGCTCCCGCGAGGACGCCCTCGCGCTCTACGGCGGGGAGAGCGAGGCCGACGCGGAGGCGGCCGGGGCCGACGCGGAGGACGTCGTTGCCGAGGACCCCGCGGCGGAGCCGACGGACAACCGCTTCAAGCGCGAGATCCTCGCCGAGGAGGCCGCCGACGCCGAGACCGTCACGTTCTACCGCCAGGACGGGTGGGAGGACCTCTGTCGCGGGCCCCACGTCGCCTCGACCGGCGAGGTGGGCGCGTTCGAACTGCTCTCCGTCTCGACTGCCTACTGGCGCGGCGACGAGGACAACGAGATGCTCACGCGCGTCGAGGGCACGGCCTTCGAGACGGAGGCCGCCCTCGAGGAGTTCCTCGAGCAGCGCGCGGAGGCCAGGCGTCGCGACCACCGCAAGATCGGCAGCGAGATGGACCTCTTCTCCATCCCCGACGTCACCGGCCCCGGTCTCCCCCTCTATCATCCCAACGGGAAGGCCGTGCTCCGCGAACTGGAGGACTACGTCGACGACCTCAACGCCGGCGAGTACGACCAGGTCGAGACGCCCCACGTGTTCCGCACGGAGCTCTGGGAGCGCTCCGGGCACTACGAGAACTACCGGGACGACATGTTCCTCCTCGACGTGAACGACGAGGAGTACGGCCTGAAGCCGATG
>JBDGTC010000054.1:0-11368 GCA_042217215.1 Halobacteriaceae archaeon | reverse complement strand
TCTCGGGTGGTCGCGGCTACCACGTCCACGTCCGCGACGCGGCGGTGCGGACGCTGGAGAGCGACCAGCGGCGCGAAATCGTGGACTACGTGCGGGGGACGGGACTCGACTTCGAGGCGGTGCTCGACCGCGAACTCGTGAGCGGGACGGCGGGCCGACAGAGCCCCGCCGAGAAGCGCACGCTGCCGACCGACGGCGGGTGGGGGCGGCGCGTCCACGAGCGACTGGAGGCGCTGCTCGACGAGGTGCTGTCGATGGAGGAGTCGGCGGCCCTCGACCGCCTGCAGGAGTACGAGGGGTTCGGCGAGGGGAAGTCCGAGGCCGCGCTGACCGCCGCGCGGGAGAACCGCGACGAGATTCGGCGGGGCAACCTCGACGTCCACTCCGCGATACTCTCGCTGGCGCGCGCGCTCACCGAGGAGACCGCGGTCGACGACCACGCGCACATCGACGAACCGGTGACGACCGACACGAACCGCCTCATCAGGCTCCCGGGGAGCCTCCACGGCGGGACGGGGCTGCGGGTGTGCCGGGTCGCACTCGACGACCTCGAGTTCTTCGACCCGCTGACCGCGGCGGTCGCGCCGACGTTCCGGGGACAGCGCGTCGCCGTCGACGTGACCGACGGCGGCCCGGTCACGTTCGATGGGGAAACATTTACGGTAGAGCCGGGCGTCCAGTCCGTTCCAGAACACGCCGCCGTCTTTCTCATGGCGCGCGGCCGAGCGGAGAAAGCCAGAGAATGAACCTCGACGACCTCCGACGCGTCAAGAACCGCGAGCGCGAGACCGACAGCCTCCAGGAGCTGCCGGACTCGTTCTACGCGGACGTCGCGGACTACATCCGCGATTTGAAAGCGCGTCGCGAGGAACTGGCCGCGGCGGTCGACGACCCCTTCTCGAACGAGGAGATAAGCCGGCTCTCGGACGAGATAGACACCGCCGAGCAGGTGGCCGAGTCGCTGTACGAGCGCCGGGTCGGCAAGGTTGTCAAGCAGGCGAGTTTCGCCGCCGCGGACATGGGCACCGGCGAGCAGGCCAACCTCACCGCCGAGGAGCAGGACCTGTTCGGCGACCTCGTCGAGCGAATCACGGACAACAAACACCGCGTCCTCGACGTCATCGCGGGCGAAGAGGGCGCGGCGCCGACCGACACCGGTGGGAGCGACGCGGAGACGGCGTCCGACGTCGACTCGCGAGACGCGGCGTCGACGGCGACGGAGACCGCGGACCAGTCGGCGTCCGTCTCGGCGGCGGACCTGATGGGCGAGGAGAGCGCGACGCCGGTCGACTCGTCCACCGACGCCGACCCGACGCCCGACCGGTCGGACGACCCGGAGACCGAGGGGTCGGAGCCGACTGCCGAGCGCCGGACGGTCCGCATCACGCGCGACGTGGGAGAAATATTCGGCGTCGACGAGCACACCTACACGCTCGAATCAGACGACGTGGTGACACTCCCCTCCGAGAACGCGACTCCGCTGGTCGAGCGGGACGCCGCCGAACCGCTGGACTGAATCGGTCGCTACTGGAAGGTGCGACCGACCGCGTCCTCGCTCTCGGGTTCGGCCTTCCGGAACTGCTCCTCGATGTCCTCGTAGCGCCGGCGCACCTCGTCGTCGACGCTCGGACCGACCTCGTCGAGCGCCTGCTCGAAGTGCTCGGCCTTCACGCGGACGTTGCTCACGCTCTCGTCGACCTCCTCGGGAGCGACGCTGTGGATGAACTCGCGGGTCGCGGCCATCGTGGCCTCGCGGACCAGCGCCTCCAGGTCCGCGCCGACGAAGCCGTCGGTGCGGTGGGCGATGGCGTCGAGGTCCACGTCGTCGGCCAGCGGCTTCTCGCGGGTGTGGACGTCGAGGATGGCGCGGCGCGCCTCCTCGTCGGGCACCGGGACGTGGATGTGTCGGTCGAGACGGCCCGGGCGCAACAGCGCCGAGTCGATGAGGTCGGGCCGGTTCGTCGTGGCGACCACGACCACGTCTTCGAGGCTCTCGATGCCGTCGAGTTCCGTCAGCAACTGCGAGACGACGCGCTCGCCCACGTTGGAGTCGCCCCCGCCGCTCCCGCGCTCGGTCGCGATGGAGTCGATCTCGTCGAAGAAGACGACGGTGGGCGCGTTCTCGCGGGCCTTGCTGAATATCTCGCGGACGCCCTTCTCCGACTCGCCGACGTACTTGTTGAGGAGTTCCGGTCCCTTCACGGAGATGAAGTTGGAGTCGGACTCGTTGGCGACGGCCTTCGCGAGCAGGGTCTTGCCGGTGCCCGGCGGGCCGTAGAGCATCACGCCGCGAGCCGCTTCGAGGTCCATCTCCTCGAACACCGAGGGGTACGCGAGCGGCCACTGGATGGTCTCGCGCAGGCGCTCTTTGGTGTCTCCGAGACCGCCGACGTCGTTCCACGGGCACCTCGACGAACACCTCGCGGAGCGCGGAGGGTTCGATGCCCTTCATCGCGTCCTTGAAGTCGCGCTCGGTGACCCGAAGTGCGTCGAGCACGTCCGCGTCGATCGACTCCGCTTCGAGGTCGATTTCGGGGCGGATGCGCCGGAGCGCGTTCATCGCGGACTCCTTGGCGAGGCTCTCGACGTCGGCGCCGACGAAGCCGTGGGTGTTCTCGGCGAACTCGTCGAGGTCCACGTCGTCGGCCAGCGGCATCCCGCGCGTGTGGACCTGGAGTATCTCCTTGCGACCGTTCTGGTCGGGGACGCCGATCTCGATCTCGCGGTCGAAGCGCCCGCCGCGGCGGAGCGCGGGGTCGATGGCGTCGACGCGGTTCGTCGCGCCGATGACGATGACGTCGCCGCGCTCCTCGAGGCCGTCCATCAGGCTCAGGAGCTGGGCGACCACGCGGCGCTCGACGTCGCCGCTCGTCTCGCCGCGCTTCGGGGCGATGGAGTCGAGCTCGTCGACGAAGACGATGGCCGGCGCGTTCTCCTCGGCCTCATCGAAGATCTCGCGGAGCTGCTCCTCGCTTTCCCCGTAGTACTTCGACATGATCTCCGGCCCGGAGATGGTCTGGAAGTACGCGTCGATCTCGCTGGCGACGGCCTTGGCGATGAGCGTCTTCCCGGTGCCGGGCGGGCCGTGGAGGAGCACGCCCTTCGGCGGCTCGATGCCGAGCTGCTCGAAGAGCTCGGGGTGGCGCATCGGCAGCTCGATCATCTCGCGGACCTGCTCGAGCTCGTCGTCGAGGCCGCCGATGTCCTCGTACGTGACGTTCGGCGTCTCGGGAGCGCCGCCCTCCCCGGTCCCGGCGGCGATCTCCTCCGCGGGGCGCTCGCTCACCTCGATCTCGGTGGAGTCGGTGACCACCACGGTTCCGGACGGCTCGCTCCCCGCGATCTTCACCGGGATCTGCTGACCCGACATCTGGGCGAACCCGCCGAGGCCGAAGGACATGGGGACGGTCTGGCCCTTCGTGACCGGGCGGCCGCTCAGGCGGTCCCGGAGGAGGCGCCCGATGTCGCCGCTCACGCGGAGGTTCTGCGGGAGCGCGACGGTGAGCCCCGCGGCGGGCTTGATGTCCGCCGGCTCGACGGACACCTGGTCGTCGATGCCGACGTCGGCCTCCTGGCGGAGCCGGCCGTCGATGCGGACGACGCCCTTCCCCTCGTCCTCGGGGTAGCCGGGCCAGACGCGCGCGACCGCGCGACCGGTGTCGCGACCCTCGAGGACGATGTAGTCGCCGTTCTCGAGGTCGAGCTCGCGCATCGACGCGCGGTCGATGGCGGCCAGCCCGCGGCCCGCGTCCTTCTGCTTCAGCGGCTTGACCGTGAGCTTCATCTGTTCACCTCGACGGTGACGACGCCGTTGTTGATATACCCCCGGGCATCCCCGTTCGGGAACTCCTCGCCCGCCGGGAGCGCGAGCTCGTGCTGGTGCTCCTCGCCGTCGTGCTCGACCACGAGGAGAGCGACGTCACCCAGGACCTCGATCGACCCCGTGACGTGGGGCCCGAGGTCGGCGGCGAAGACGGTCGCGTCGTCGTAGTCGAATTGGGAGTACGAGAGGTTCTCGACGTGCTGGCCGATACTGGGCATCTTGACCTGTAGTTAGTCAGTCACCCATATAAATCTTTCTACGACGAATCGCCACATGACGACGGTGTGGTTCGTAATCGGTGTCGTTGCAGTACACGCCCCGGATCGGTCCTCGTCCCGGGCCGCCCGGAGCCGGGGGTCCCGGCGGACCGGGTCAGTCCTCGTCGGCGAAGCCGGCGAGGTCCGGGTCGTCGTGGGTGTGCTCCGGGGCGGGGAACTCGCCGGACACCACGGCGTCGAGGTAGCCGTCGATGGCCTCCCGCAGCTCGCCCCGGACGTCCCCGAAGGACTCGGAGAAGGCCGGCGCCCAGTCGCTCAGTCCGACGGCGTCGTTCACGACGAGGACCTGGCCGTCCGTGTCCGGGCCGGCGCCGATGCCGATGGTCGGGATGGAGAGCGCCTCGGTCACCTCCCGCGCGACTGTCGCGGGGACGTGCTCGAGGACGAGCGAGAACGCGCCCGCCTCCTCGTGGGCCCGGGCGAGCGCGAGGAGGTCGCGGGCGGCCTCCGGCGTCGTCCCCTGGCGCCGGTACCCGCCGAGGCGGTTCACGTGCTGTGGCGTCAGCCCGAGGTGGGCCATCACGGGCACGCCGAGGTGCGTGAGCCGCTCGGTCAGGTCGACGGTGTGGGGCCCGCACTCGAGTTTGACCGCGTCTGCCCCCGCGTCCTTCACGAGCCGACCGGCGTTCCGCACGCTCTCGGCCGTCTCGGCGCCGTAGCTCAGAAAGGGCATGTCCGCGACGACGAGCGCCTCCTCCGTCGCGCGGACGACGGCGGCGGTGCGGCTCTCGACCTCCGCGAGCGTCACGGGCAGCGTCGTGTCGTACCCCAGCACCGCGTTGCCCATACTGTCGCCGACCAGGAGGGCGTCCGTGCCCGCGCCGTCGGCGATGGCCGCCGTGGGCGCGTCGTAGGCCGTGAGCATCGTGATGGGGGCGTCCGCACCCCGCGCCTCGAGTTCCGTGACCGTCGGCATGTCCCGAGGGTCGCGGCCCACCGCCAAAACGCCCCCGGCCACGGCAGCCCCGGCCGGTGTCCCCGTGGCCCCGCCGGAGCCCACGACGCGGGCGGCCGCCGGCGACCAGTACTGCTTTGCCGCCGGACCGCCGACCGCGAGCCGTGAGCGAGGTCGACGGGGCACACGGCGACGCCGGCGGGCCCGACGCCGCTGAGGGCGCCGCGGGCGGGGGCGACCCGAGCGAGGGCGACGCGAGCGGGGTCGACCACCGGTGGGTCATGGAGACGACGTTCGTCCTCACCATCCTCGCCGGCGCCCCCGTCGTCGCCGCCCTCTCGGCGTTCGTCACCCTGCCCACCTGGGAGGCACGCGTGTCCTTCGCCGTCCGCGTGGGGGCGGTCCTCTGGCTGGTCGTCGCACTCGGCGTCTACGCGTACGCGCGGCGGTACGGTGCGGGACGCGGGACGGCCGGACGCGAGACGGCGTCCGGGGAGTCCTAGGCGGTCGCGTCCCGGAACGAGCCCTCGGGGACCTCGTCCCACGGGGGCTCGACCGCCGCGAAGTCCACGCCCGCCCGGCGGGCGGTCGTCTCGTCGCTCGCCGAGTCGCCGACGAACAGCGCCGTCTCGGGAGACGCGCCGAGGGCGCGGACCGCGGCCGCGAGCCCGGCCGGGTCCGGCTTGCGCGCGCCCACCGTGTCCCGGCCGACGACGGCGTCCGGGTGGACGTGGTCGGCAAGGTCGTGGACGTCGAGTGCCGTCCGGCACGCCGCCTCGCAGTTGAGCGAGCAGACCCCGACCGGGACATCCCGCGGCAGCCGGTCGGCGAGCGGGAGGCGGTCGGCGGCGTCCGCGCCCGCCCGCTCGTGTGCCGCGATGACGGACTCCACCTCGTCGGCGAGGCCGTGCGCCGCCGCGACGTCGAACATCGCCCAGGTGTCGAGCCCGTCGGCGTTGAGCCCCGCGTCGGCGAGCACCGCCGCCACCTCGCGCTCGACGGCCGCCCAGTCCACGTCGAGGTGGACGAGCGTGCCGTCGAGGTCGTAGACGACCGCCTCGTAGTCGGCGGTGCCGGTCACCGTCGCGTCAGTCCTCAGTGAGGGAGACGTCCAGCAGGTCCTCGAGGGCGCGGATGACGGACCCGCCGACGCCGGCCTGGGTCGCGCGGCCCTGCTCCACGGCGAGGAGGTCGTTCTCCTCGACGTCGAGCTGCGTCGCCAGCTCGTCCCGCTGGAGCCCGGCTTCCTGGCGTGCGGCCTCGAGGCGGTCACCGTAGTCCGCGACGAGGTAGGGCAGCTGGTCGTCGTCGTAGCCCGCGCCCTCGCGCTCCCAGCGCTCGCTCGGGTCGACGCCGGACTCGGCGAGTGCCGCGGCGTTCTGGGCGGCGTTGCGCCGCCGCTCGGTCTCGTCGCGGTTCCCGTCGTCGCCGTCGCCGCCGCTCGCGTGCCGTCGGCTCTCGTCGTGCGGGGCGCAGTCGGGGCAGACCTGGAGTTCCGCGCCCGCGACCGACGCCAGCCGCAGGTCGTCCGCGGTCGCACCGCAGAGCTCGCAGCTCCCGCCGCCACCCCCGCTGGCCGCGCCGCCAGTGGAGTACTTCGCCATGGCGGTGGAAGGGCGAGCCCGCATTTCAATGCCCGGTTTGCCCGCGCGGCGCTCAGGACCGCCAGTAGGCGTGGGTCAGCAACACGAACAGCGGGAGGATCTCGAGTCGGCCGGCCCACATCAGGACGACCATGTACAGCTTGCTGGTCCACGCGAAGCCGCCGTAGCCAGCCATCGGCCCGACGGCCCCGAAGCCGGGACCGACGTTCCCGAGCGTCGCGGCGGTCGCCGACAGCACCTCGATCACCGCGAGGTCCTACCCCACGCGGACCGCGTCGAGGAAGAGGACGCCCGCGCTCACCGCGAAGACCACGAGGTAGAGCAGCGTGAACGCGTGGATGCCCCGGACCGCGCGCTCGTCGAGGGCCCGCCCGCCGAGGCGGACCGGACGGACGGCGTCCGGGTGGACGGTCGTGAACAGCTCCCGGCGGATGGACTTCACGACGACCAGCCACCGCACGATCTTCACCGCGCCGCCGGTCGACCCCGCCGACCCGCCCACGAACATCCCGAACAGCAGGAGGTACTTCGCGCCCGGACTCCAGAGGTCGAAGTCCATCGACGCGTAGCCCGTCGTGGTGACGATGGAGACCACCTGGAAGGCCCCGTGGCGGAGCGCTCGCTCGGCGTGGCCCGCGACGCGGGGCACCTCGACCGGCACGGCCACGAGCCCCGCGCCGAGTCCGGCGTACAGCAGGCCGGCGAGCACCGCGGTCAGTGCCCCGAGCACGCCGACGTACGCGCGGAACTCCGCGTCCTGCGGGAGCGCACGGACCTCGCCCCGGGTTACCCGCCAGATGAGCGCGAAGTTCGTCCCCGCGACGACCATGAACGGGATGATGACCCACTGCACCGCCGCGGAGAAGGCCTCGATGGACCGCGCCGCCGGCGAGAACCCCCCGGTCGGCATCGTCGTGAGCGGGTGGGCGACGGCGTTGTACAGATCCATACCCGGCGCGAGGCCCGCGTGGTGGAGGCCATAGAGCAGCAGGAACTCGAGGACGGTGAACCCGAGGTAGGCGAGCCAGAGCGCGCGTGCGGTCTCCGCGATGCGCGGTGTGAGCTTCTCGATGCCCGGCCCCGGCGCCTCGGCCTCCATGAGCTGAGCCCCGCCGACCGAGAGCTCCGGGAGGACGGCGACGGCGAGGACGACGATGCCCATCCCGCCGAGCCACTGGGTGAGCTGTCGCCAGAGGAGGATGGCGTGGGAGTGGCGGTCAAGACTGATCTCGGCCATCACCGTGGCCCCGGTGGTCGTGAACCCGGACATCGACTCGAAGAGGGCGTTCACGGGGTCGGCGAGCGCCGACGGGGTGCCAGCCCCGGCGACCAGGTACGGGAACGTACCGACGAGGGCGACCGCGAGCCACGTCAGCGACACCATCAGGAAGGCCTCGCGGGCCCCGAGGTCGGGGTCCGTGTCGAGGCGCTCGAGCGCGAGGCCCAGCAGGACGGCGACGGCGAGCGTCGCGGCGAACGCGGGGACGTCCTCGCCGTAGTACAGCGCAACCCCGAGCGGGGCGACCAGGGGGACCGCGAGGTACTTCACCACCGTGCCGACGAGCGCGAGCGCCGCCCGCCAGTCGACGCGCAGCCCCCGGCCACCGCCGCCCCCGAAGGCGAACGGGCCCACAAGCGGGAGGCGCCGCGAGCCGCCGGCGTCGCCACCCGCGACGTCGCCGTCCCCGCTCATAGTGCCGCCATCGCCGCGTCGATGCTCTCGGCGTCGACGAACACGACGACGTGGTCCCCGCGCTTCACGACGGTGTCACCGCGCGGGACGACCATCTCGCCGTCGCGGGTGATGGCGCCGAGGACGGTGCCCGAGGGCAGGTCCCGGACGGACTCGCGGATGGGCCGGTCGCGGAGCACGCTCTCGTCGTCCACCTCGACCTCGAGGACCTCCGCCCGGTCGCTCTCTATCATCGCGACGTTCTCCGCGCGGTGCTCGCGCGTGAACAGCGTGATCTCCTCCGCGGTGGCCTCGCGGGGGTTCACCGCCACGTCGACGCCCACCGTCTCGAAGAGCGGGACGTACTCCGCGGCGTCGACGACGGCCACCGCGCGCTCGGCGCCGAGCCGCTTCGCGAGCAGCGCCGCGAGCAGGTTCTTCTCGTCGCTGTCGAGGGCCGCCACCACGGCGTCCACGTCCTGGACGTGCTCGCGCTCGAGGAACTCCCGGTCGGTGGCGTCGCTCTCGAGCACGGTCGTCCCCGGGAGGTCCTCGGCGAGCGCCCGCGCGCGCTCGGGGTCGCGCTCGACCAGCCGGGGCGAGAGGCCGCGCTCCTCGAGGAGGCGCGCGGTGTGGAACCCGACGTCGCTCCCGCCGACGATCAACACGTCGCGCGCCGCACCGGCCTCGGGCGCCACGTCGCGCGCGAAGGTGTGGATGCTCTCGCGGCTCCCGATGACGACGACGTCGTCACCGGCAGCGATGACCGTCCCGCCCCGCGGGATGACGACGTCGTCCTCGCGGAGCACGGCCGCGAACGTGAGCGAGTCGTAGCGGTCGGCCTCGGCGACGGACTGCCCCGCGATGGGACTCGTCTCGCCCACCTCGAACTCCGCCATCTGGACGACGCCGTCGGCGAACGTCGCGACGTCGCGCGCGGCTGGCAGGCCGATGACCCGGGTGATGGTCTCCGCGGTGAGGAGGTTCGTCCCGACCATGTAGTTGACACCGAAGGCGCCCTCGACGGACTCCCACGTGCGGAGGTACTGCGTGCTCTTCACCCGGGCGATGGTGAACGCGTCCGACACCGTCGCGGCCGTCCCGCAGGTGACGATGTTGGTCTCGTCGTCGTCCGTGGAGGCCACCAGCATGTCCGCTCGCTCGACGCCGGCCTCGGACAGCGTGTCGAGGTCCGTCCCGTCCCCCGCCCCGCCGAGGACGTCGACGTCGTAGGAGAGCTGGTCGACCCGTTCCGCGTCCCGGTCGACGACGGCGACGTCGTGCGAGCCGGCGAGGCTCCCCGCGATGGCCGAGCCCACCTCCCCGGCACCGACGATCACGACGTACATCGGCGGCCCCCGTGCATGGAGCGCCATTCAGGTCGGTGGGGGAAGTGTATTGTCATCGGGGAGGGCGGGGTGGCTACTGCGGAGCGATGGGTTCGAGGGGGATTCGACGTCGGCGGTGCGGTCGCATCGCCGCGCGAAGCGCGGCGTTCACCGGGCGCGAGCGGAGCGAGCGCCCGGCCTTTTTGCTCGAGCTTTTTGCGAGGAGCGGTCGCGCGAAGCGCGACCCGACGAGTAAAAAGGTCGGAGTGCGTGGGACCGGATTTGAACCGGAGGGAGACGGTTGTGCTCGCTCACTTCGTTCGCTGCGCGCACTGCGACTCCCAGGGTTCAAATCCGCTCCTCCTCGTTTCGCCTCGCTTCGCTCGGCAGAAACTGCGTGGGACCGGATTTGAACCGGCGAACTCCTACGAGACAGCGCCCTCAACGCTGCGCCGTTGGCCTAGCTTGGCTACCCACGCGCTGCACCAGATAGTCATCTGGCGCGGGCTATAAGCCCTTTCCTTTCCCGCAGGCGTCGGGCGGGTCCGGCCGCCGAACCGGCGGGGTCCGGCCATCGAGTCGGGCCGGTCCGGCCACGGAAAACGTCTTGCCGCGGGCCCACCACCACCCGCTGATGCGAGCCAGACAGTGGGTCGGCGACCACGTCCTCGCGACGACCGCCGCCCTCTCGACCGCCTCCATCGCGCTCGTCGTCGCCGCCGCCCGCCAGGCCATCCCGCCCGCCGTCCTCCCGCACCCGCCGGCGGGCGTGCTCGCGGCCATCCCCCACCTCAACGCCGCCATCGTCGCCGTGGCGTTCGTCGCGGTGGGGCAGGGCTGGCGCTGGATCCGCGCGGGCGAGGTGCGGCGCCACCGCGTGGCGATGCTGACCGGCTTCGCGCTCTTCGTGGCCTTCCTCGTCCTCTACCTCTACCGCGTCGCGCTCCACGGCCCCACGACCTTCGGGGGGACGGGGCTCGTGCGGACCGCCTACCTCGTGGTGCTGGGCGTCCACGTCGCGCTCGCGGTCGTCTGCATCCCGCTCGTGTACCACGTCCTCCTGCTCGCCGCGACCCGACCCGTCGCCGCGCTGCCGGAGACGGCCCACCCCCGGGTCGGGCGGGTCGCCGCGGCGCTGTGGCTGGTCTCGTTCGCGCTCGGGGAGGTCGTCTACCTGGCGCTGTACGTCGCGTGACGGGCCGACGCCCGGAGCCCTCAGTCGTCGGCCTCGGGGAACGCGCCGGTGGACTCCTCGCCGGCGCCGTCGCCGACCAGCGGGTCGGTCGCGGGCTCGCCGTACTCGACCTCGTCGACGTGCGAGGAGAGGACCTGCTCGTCGGGGACGTCGTAGGGGTACGCGCCGGAGATGCAGCCCATGCAGAGGTCGGTCTGGTCCTTGTCGATGGCGTCCGCGACCGCGGCGGGGGAGACGAAGGCGAGGCTGTCCGCGCCGATCTCCGCGCGGATCTCCTCGACAGTCCGGTCGGCCGCGATGAGCTCCTCCCGCGTCGCCATGTCGATGCCCATGTAGCAGGGGGCGGCAATCGGCGGCGAGCCGATGCGGACGTGGACCGACTCCGCGCCGAAGTCCTGGAGCAGGGAGACCAGCTGGGTCGACGTGGTGCCCCGGACGATGGAGTCGTCGATGAGCGTGACCGAGCGGCCCTCGACTGTCGAGCGGATGGGGTTGAGCTTCAGCCTGACCGCACGCTCCCGCTCGTCCTGGGTCGGCATGATGAACGTCCGGCCGACGTAGCGGTTCTTCATC
>JBDGTC010000097.1:0-11368 GCA_042217215.1 Halobacteriaceae archaeon | reverse complement strand
ACCCTCGTGCCGGCGGCGAGCGGTCCGGTCCGCACGGGTCGCGTCCGGCGCGCGGCCGCGGGTCTCGACCCGGAGACCGTCGCGGCGCAGTGGGGTGGCGGGCCCATCCGGGACGTCGTGCCCTACGGCGCGGTCGCCGACCACGACGCGGGCGTGGCGGTCGTGGACGCCCCGGCGTCGTTCGCCGAGGCCGCGACGGGGCTCGCCGCGGCGGGCGCGCAGGTCGTGGTTCACGCCACCGCCGACGGCGTGCCCACGGGCCACCCGGTCGTCCCGGTCGTGAAGGTCTCGGGCGACGCCGAGACGGTCGCTGCGCTGCCCGAGGACGTCGACGTGGACGCGAGTCCCGGCGCCGACCGCGACCCGGCCGCCGCGCTCCGGGAGCGGGTGCTGGCGGTGGCGGACGGCGAACCCGCGGCCGCCGAGGCACACGGCCTCTCGGCCTTCGCAATCACGCGCGTCGGGCCGTCGGTCTGAGGAGCGGGGGTGGACGGCGCGCCGGCGGGAGCGGGGCCCGCCCGCGCTACGCGTCGAACAGCCCGTCCACGTCGGCGAGCTCCGCGGCGCGGCGCTCGACGTGCTGCCGGAGGCGGCGCTGCACCGTCCCGCGGTGGTCGGGGTCGGCGAGGAGGTCCCGGAGGAGCGCGGCGAACTCGTTGGAGCGACCAGTCCCGGCGGTCTCCTCGGCCAGCTCCCGTGCCGCGGTCGCCGCGCGCGCGACGAGGTCCTCGTCGAGGCCCGGGTCGTGGACGGCGACGGCCCCGGCGGCGAGGGCGACCGCCGACGGCGAGAGTTCGGCGTAGCCCACCGCCGTCCCGCGGTGGGTCAGGGCGGGCGGTGGCTCGCGCTCCACGTGCTCGGGGTCGGCGGCGAGCGCCGCGCAGTACGCGCGCACCGCGTCGACGTTCACGCCGCGCTCGTCGGGCGCGAGTCCGTCGAGGTACTCGCCGGCTGATCGGGCCAGACCCTGCAGGCCCGCCCAGTTCCCCTCGTCGCCGTGGTGGACCGCCGCGGTGAACTGGATGAGGCCGTGGAGCAGGCGCTCGTCGGCGTCCCGGTCGGTCTCCTTCACGGCGAGCCAGCGGTCCTCCCACGCGTCGTGGGCGGCGTGGTGGCGGCCGGCGTTGAAGACCGCCATCCCGGCGCGGAGCGCGTCGTCCACGGTCGCTGCCGCGTAGGGGACCGGCGGGCAAACGCGTTCTGGTGGCCGCGGACTACGTCGCGCTCGCGCGGCCGGTCAGGGTGGCTGGCTCCCGCGGCTGCTGACGGCGGTGCTCCCGCACTCGGGACACCGCGTGAGCGTCCCGAGCGTCGGGTGCTCCGCCGTCGCCCACTCGTCGCTGCCCGCGGGGGCGGCGAACTCGCAGTTGGCACACGTCGGTCGGAGTGCCGCGGTGGCGTCGCTGGGCATGTGTCGTGATACGTGGTCACATGCCATAGCGCTGGTGGTGGCCCGACCGTCCGACGCCCCGGCCAACCGCAGACGCGAGGTCCCCTCGCTGTCGGCGGGGAGGACCGTGTCGGTCCGTCCCGCGAAGTCCTCGCTCGGCATGCTGGGAAGCGCCCGAGCCATGAGCGTCCTGACGGAGTCCCCGCGAGCGAAGCGAGCGGGGGCACGTCAGGACGTGAACGAGTGAGAGAGCGAGCGCTAGCGCGCGAACGAACAGAGTGAACGTCCTGACGGAGATTTGAACCAGAGCAAGACGGTCCGGGCGTGCGTCCTCGCTGCTCACGGCTCGCCCGGCTCGCCGTTCGCTCGGTCGCCCCACTCACTCCGTTCGTGCCGCGCGCCGCTCGGCCGTTCCGGGCTGCGACGTGCAGGGTTCAAATCGCTCGACCTACATTTCCGACGCTGCCGCTCACATTCGTTCGCGGCCGTGCGCTGAAAGGGTACGTCCTGACGGAGATTTGAACTCCGGTCACAGGCTCCGCAAGCCCGTAGGATGGTCCACTACCCTATCAGGACTCACCCGTCGCTACCCCGTCGGCGGATAAAACCGTTCCGACTCGCGACCCAAGTGCCTCGGTGGGGCCACTAACTCCGGGGGCGGCCCACCGTGTGCCATGAACCGCCGGACGGCGCTCGCGGGGGTCGGCTGCGGCGCCGCCAGCCTCGCGGGCTGTGTCGGCATCGGCGCCCTCCTCGGCCGGAAGACCAGCGTCCCGCTCTGCACCGGCGAGGCCACCGTCGGGGCCGCGCCACGGGTCGACGCCGACGCGACGTGGCCACAGCCGCGCTACGACGCGGGCCACACCAGCCACGCGCCGGGCAGCGGTCCGGACGACCCCGTCGCCACGCGGTGCACGGTGCGGGCGGGCGGCGGCGCCACACCGATGCCGGTCGTCGCCGGCGGGCTGGCCGTCGTCGCAGGGGCCGACGGCGTCGGGGCGGTCGACCTCGCCGGCGGCGACGAGCGCTGGCGGGACCGGAGCGTCACGCCGGCAGCACCGCCCGCCGTCGCCGGGGAGACCCTGGTCGTGGCGGACGCCGCGAGCGGCGACGGCGGCGCGGGTGGCGGCCCCACCGGGCGCCTCCTCGGCCTCCACGCGGCGACCGGCGAGGAGCGGTGGCGGATCGACCTGGCGTCCGCCGGCCCCGCGGTGACGGTCTACGGCGAGCGCGCGTACCTCGCCGACGGCCCCCGGCTCCTGGCCGTCGACCTCGCCACGGGGACCGAGGCCTGGACCGCCGACAGGCCCGGGTCGGCCCGCCCCGCGTGTGCGCCGGCCGTCGCGGGCGGGACGGCGTACGTGCGGGACACCGGCGGGGCGCTCCGCGCGGTCGACGCCACGACGGGGGAGCACCGGTGGCGGCGCGTCCTCGGCCTCCCCGGCCGTGACTGGCCCGGGACCCGGCACCTCGCCGGCGACGTCGTGGTGGCCGACGGTCGCGTTGACGTGACGAGCCGGTACCGGCCGGCGGGAGGGCCGTCCGTGTCCGACGGCGACCCTCCCCCGGCGACGGGGGTGAGGCGGTGGCCGGGAACGGGGCGGTCCACGGGTACGACGCGGCCAGAGGCGACGGGCTGTGGACCGTCCCGCTCGAGGGCCCCGGACCGCGGGCCGCCACGCCGGCGTGCGCCGGCGGCGTGGTGGTCCTCGCGGAGCGCGTCCCGCCCGCGGCCCACGCCCACACCGGACCCCGGACGCACGTCTACGCCGTCGACGCCGCCGAGGGGTGCGCGCGCTGGACCCGGACGGTGGACGCCGTCAGCGGCCCCACGAGCGTCCCGACCGTCGCCGGCGGGCGCGTCTACCTCGGGACGGCGAGCCACGCACTCGCGCTCGACGCCGCCGACGGCACCGTGCAGTGGACCCACGCCCTCGAGGGGTCCGGTGCAGGGGCGCAATCGCCCGCCGCGGCGAGCCAGCCGGTCGTCACCGCCGGTCGCGTCCTCGTCGGCAGTCGCGCCGGGGCCGTGACGGCCCTGGCGAGTCAGGAGTAGTGCCAGGTTCGCGGCGGACGGCGCCGCGGCGTCGGGGTCGCGGCGGTCGGGACCGCGGCTGTCGGGACCGCGGGCTCAGTCGGTCTCGCTCTCCTCGAGGGCCTGCTGGGCGACCCGCTCCGCGGCGCCCTCGACGAACTCCTCGGGGAGGTCGCCGATCTCGCCGGCCTGCACGCGCCAGAGGTTGGCGTAGAGGCCGTCGGCCGCGATGAGGTCGTCGTGGGCGCCCCGCTCGACGATCTCGCCGTCCTCCACGACGAGGATGGTGTCGGCGTCCCGGACCGTCGAGAGCCGGTGGGCGATGATGAAGGTCGACCGGTCGGCCGCGAGTTCGTCGATGGAGCGCTGGATGAGCAGCTCCGTCTCCGTGTCGACCGCGCTCGTCGCCTCGTCGAAGATCATGATCTCCGGGCGCTGGAGGATGGTGCGCGCGATGGCCACGCGCTGGCGCTGCCCGCCCGACAGCTTCACGCCGCGCTCGCCGATGTCGGTGTCGTAGCCGTCGGGCATGTTCGTGATGAACTCGTGGGCCTCGGCCATCCGCGCGGCCTGCTCGACCTCCTCCTCGGTGGCGTCGAAGGCGCCGTACGCGATGTTCTCGCGGATGGTGCCGTCGAAGAGGAAGTTGTCCTGCCCGACGTAGCCCATCGACGTCCGGAGGCTCTCGAGGGTCACGTCGCGGACGTCGTGGCCGTCGACCCGGACCGCGCCCTCGTCCACGTCGTAGAGCCGCAGGAGGAGCTTCACGACGGTGGTCTTCCCGGCCCCGGTGGGGCCCACGAGCCCGACCGTCTCGCCCGGTTCCGCGGTGAAGTCGACGTTCTCGAGCACGGGCTCGTCGCCGTAGGAGAAGGTGACGTCGTCGTACTCGACGCGGCCCTCGACGTCCTCGAGGTCGACGGCGTCGGGGGCGTCGTCGATGCGCTCGGGGAGGCTCATCAGGCCGAGGATGCGCTTGGTCGAGGCCTTCGCGTCCTCGTAGCGGTCCACGATGTTCCCCAACTGGGCGAGGGGGTTCACGAGGCGCTGGGTGAGCAGGAGGAAGGTGACGAGCTGGCCCGCCGTGAGCGTGCCCGTGAACGGGCCCGGCGCCGTGCCGCCGACGAGCCACATCCCGCCGACGACGAACGTCGCGATGAAGGACAGCGAGGTGAGCATCTGGAGCCCCGGCCGGTAGATGAAGTTGAGCCGGAGCGCGAGCCAGTCGAGGCGGAAGTAGGTGTAGGAGTGCTCGCGGACGCGCTCGTCCTCGTAGTCCTCGGTGTTGCCGGCCTTGATGACCTGGATGCCCGAGAGGTTGTTCTCGAGACGGCTGTTCAGGTCGCCGACCGACTCCCGGACGTCGGCGTAGCGCTCCTCCGCGAGGACCATGAAGGCGTAGGTGAAGGCGGCCGCGACGGGGACGATGGAGAGCGTGACGAGCGCGAGCTGCCAGTTCATCGCGAGGAGGATGGCCGCCGTCCCCAGCATGAGCACCCCGAGCTGGATGGCGTCGCCCATCATGTTGTCGAGGAACTGCTCGAGGCGGTTGGTGTCGTTCGAGAGGATGGACATCAGCTCGCCCGTCTGGACCTCGTTGAAGAAGCCCATGTCCAGGCGCTGCATCTGCTGGTAGGTCGCGGTCCGGACCTCGTGTTTCACCCGGTGGCTGAACAGGTTGAGCGCGGACTGGCGTGCGAAGTTGCAGAACGCCGAGCCCACCATCGCGAGCGCCATCAGCCCCACCGCGAACCAGAACTGGTCCCACACGCCGGTCGGGAGCCAGTGCTGGGGGACGTAGGGGAGCGTGAACGGCTGGTCCTGGCGGAAGATGGAGTCGACCGCGACCCCGAGCACCACCGGCGGGACCAGCGAGAGGAAGCGGGCCAGCGTGCTGGTGAGCACGCCGAGGACGAACCACCGGCGGTTCCCCTTCCCGAAGCGCATGAACAGCTCGTAGAGGGGGTGCTCCACCGCCTCGCGGTGGCGCTCGATGTACTCCGAGTCGAACGGCGGGTCCGATGGCATGGGGCGGGGTTGCTCCGGGTTGACCCGGGCCTTGTAAATGGGTTCCTCAACCCGCAGACGTGGCCGGAAGGCGTGGCGGGTGGATTGTCCCTGACTGTGCCCGCCGGGGCACTAAGGCGGTATGCCAAGACCGCACGCCGCCCGCCGGGCCGCCGACGTCCTCGCCGAGAGCGCGCCGCGGGACGCCGACGCGGACCGAACGTTTAACCCCCGACTCGCCGACACCACGCCCATGCCCGAGCTGACCGTCCTCTGTCGACCCTTCGAGGGGTTCGAGCGCTCCCTCGACCGCCAGATCGAGCACTTCGAGGCGCAGGCCGAGGCCGACGTCACCGTCGAACGGGTTCACCGTCCGCTCCCGGAGATCCACGAGGAGCTCATCGTCGAGGGCGGCCTCGAGGACGGCGAGTACGACGTGTTCGTCTGCCTCTCGGACTGGCTCGCCTCCGTCGTCGATCGGGACATGCTCCGCCCGCTCGACGACTTCCTCGCCGCCGACCCGCCCGAGGGCTGGCCCGAGGGGTGGGCCGACTCGATGCGGGACGTGATGACCTACGAGGACACCGTCTACGGCGTTCCGTACCACGACGGCCCCGAGATCTTCCACTACCGCACCGACCTCTTCGAGAGCGTCGCCGAGCAGCGCCGGTTCCGCGAGGCGTACGGCCGTCCGCTCCGCGTCCCGCGCACCTGGGCGGAGTTCCGCGAGGTCGCGGAGTTCTTCACCCGCCCGGAGGACGACCTCTGGGGCACCGTCGTCGCCGCCCTCCCCGACGGCCACAACGACGTCTACGACTTCCTCATCCAGTTGTGGTCCCGCGGCGGGCGCCTCTTCGACGTCGACGGCGAGCCCGCCTTCGACGGCCCCGCGGGCGTCGAGGGGCTGCGATTCTACCACGACCTCATCCACGAGTGGGAGGTCGCGCCGCCCGAGTCGACGGAGATGGAGTCCGTCGAGTCCGGGGAGTTCTACGCCGACGGCAAGGCCGCGATGATGTGGAACTGGGCGGGCTTCGGCGCGATGGCGGAGGACCCCGACGCCGAGATCTTCGGCCACGGCGGCTACGGCCTCATCCCGCGCGCCGACGGCCCAGCCGGCCGCCACACCTCGCTGACGGTGGCGTACGGCTCGACCATCCCAGCGAGCTCCGAGCACCCCGAACTCGCCTACGAGTTCATCCGCGAGACCGCCAGGCCGGAGATGGACAAGGTGACGACGACCGCGGGCGGGAGCGGCACGCGGCTCTCGACGTGGCGCGACCCCGAGGTCGTCCGCGACCAGCCCTTCTACACCACCATCGACGAGGTGAACACCGGCTCGGTGAACACGCTGCCCCAGCTCCCGGAATACGTCGCGTTCAACGAGATCCTGAACGAGGCGGTCGAGCGCGTCGTCGTCGAGCAGTCCGCGACGCCGGCGGAGGCGCTGTCGGAGGCGGCCGACGAGACGCGGCGGCTGCTGGAGTAGCGAGGAACGCGAGGTTCGAGGCGGCGTGTCGACGCTCCGCGTCGACCGCCGCCGACGAACCTCGAGACCGAGGGCGGGAGGCGCTGACCGGCGCGGGGCCGACCGCAGGGAGGCCCCGGAACGTGCGAACGGAGCGAGGTCTTCGACCTCGCAGGCAGCCGGCGCTCCGCGCCGGCGACGGCGAACGGAGTGAGCCGTGAGCAGGGAAGCGCCGACACGCCCGAGGTGCGGTGGGGCTACCGGATAGTCGAGCGCACCGGAATCGAACGGTGAGCCGACCGGCCTGAGGCTCGCTACGCCCGCCCTCGGTCTCGAGGCACGAGCGGCGCGGTTGCGGCGGCACCGCCGCCGCGACACGCTTGCTCGCGCCTCGCCAAACGCAACACTAAACAGCCGCGCCGCCGCAGTCCACGCCATGTCGACCGTCGAGAACGTGAACCAGTCCGTCCCGCTCTGGTGGATTCTCGTCTTCGCTGCCGTGACCCTCGGGGTCGCCGCCCTCGCGGTGCTCGCCGTGGGCGGGTACCTGGTGGCGCCGGCCGTGTAGGGGGCGCGAGGCGGTCTGTCTTCTGGCTGGGCGTGGCGCGGTGGACAGTAACGGGTCGGCCGCGCTCGTAGCGACGCCAGCTCGCGCCATCCGGTCGCCGCACCGCTCCTCGGCCGGGTCGTCGCTTCGCTCCGACCCGGCTCGCGGTTCGCTCTGCGCACCGCTCGCCCGAACCGAGGCGCTCGCTCCACTCGCGCCTCGCGCGGCCTCGGTCTCGAGGTTCGTCGCGGCCGTGTCGCGGCGCGCGGCGCCGCGACCTCCGCCTCGAACCTCGCCCTCCGCGCGGTCGGCGGGAGGCGGCCGTCAGGCCGCCGACACGCCGACCGTTTCGAGGCCTGCGCGTCGCGGTCGCTGCGCTCCGCGCAGCGACACGCTCGCGCAGCCCTCGCTTACATCGCTTCCGGGGCTTCGATCCCCAGCAACCCGAGCCCGTCGGCCAGGGCGTTCCGCGCCGCGACGACGACCGCCAGTCGCGCCGCGCGCAGCTCGGGGTCGGCGTCGAGCACCGGCGCAACGCGGTAGAACGCGTTGAACGCGTCGGCCAGCCCGCGGACGTACGTCGCGACGACGTGGGGCTCCAGGGAGTCGGCGGCGTCCTCGATGACCGCGGGGAAGCGCGCGACCTCGCGGAGCAGCGCGCGGGCCTCGTCGGTCGTGAGGCGGTCGGCCGCGACGGCCACGTCGGGGTGGTCGGCGGTGACGCTCGCCCCGTCCTCCCCCGCGCCCCGCTCGAGGATGCCACAGGCCCGGGCGTGGGCGTACTGCACGTAGGGGGCGCTCTGGGCCTCGAAGTCGAGTGCGTCCTCCCAGTCGAAGGTGATGGCCTTCGTGGGCTGGGTGGCGACGATGTCGTAGCGCACGGCGCCGATGCCCACCTGGCCCGCGATGCGCGCGACGTCCTCGTCGGTAAGGTCCGCCCGGCTGCGGTCGTCGAGGCGGGACTCGACGGCCTCGCGGGCCCGGACGACCGCCTCGTCCAGCAGGTCGTCGAGGTCGACCCCCGTCCCGGCGCGGGTGCTCATCCCCTCGCCGCCGGGGAGGTTCACCCACGAGTGCAGGACGGCGTCGATGCGGTCCGTGTCGGTCCCGAGGTGCCGGAGCGCGGCCTGGACCTGCCGGCTCTGGAGCTCGTGGTCCTCGCCGAAGACGGCGACGGCGCGGTCGTAGTTCGCGAGCTTCCACTCGTGGTGGGCGAGGTCCCGGGTGGCGTAGAGGCTCGTGCCGTCCGAGCGCTCGAAGACGAGCTTCTTCTCGATGCCGTCCGCGGAGAGGTCGAGCTGCCACGCGCCCTCCTCGTACACCGCCTCGTCGAGGTCGCGCAGGCGCGCGGTGACGTCCTCGGTCCACGAGTCGGCGTCCTGGGTGGCGAAGCCGTCCGGGGGTGCGGCGCCGCCCGCCTCGGGCGGGCGCATGAACCGCGTCTCGCGGACCCACTCGTCGAAGTCGGCGGGGAGGCGGTCGAGGGTGGCGCGCATCCCCGAGAGCACCTGGTCGACGACGGTGGAGACGCGCTCGAGGGTCGCCTCGTCGCCGGCGTCCAGCCCCGAGAGGATCTCGGCGATCTCGGCCTCCGCGGCCTCGACGTCCTCGGGGTCGGCGGACTCGAGGTACGCGTTCCCCTTGCGGTAGTAGCGCACGAGGTCGTAGTCCGGGCGGTCGCGCTCGGGCTCGGCGTCGAGGTCCGCCTCGTCGAAGGTCTCGTACGCCCACGTGAACAGCGCGAGCTGGCGGCCGGCGTCGTTGACGTAGTAGTGGACGTCGACGTCGTTCCCGGCGGCGTCGAGCACGCGGGCGAGCGCGTCGCCGACGATGGGGTTCCGCGCCCGGCCGACGTGGACCGGGCCCGTCGGGTTCGCGCTCGTGTGCTCGACGACGACCGACTCGCCGGTGTCGGGCCGGCGGGCGAAGCCGGACTGCTGGGCGGCCTCGAGCGTGGCGCCGTAGTACGCCGGCGCGGGCGCGAAGTTGACGTACGGCCCGGCCGCGGTGGCGCGCTCGACGTAGGTGAGGTCCGCGACGTCGACGGCGTCGGCGAGTTCGGTGGCGACCTGCGCCGGCGGCGCCTCGGCGACGCCCGCCAGCCGGAAGGCGACGCTCGAGGCGAGGACCGCGTCGACGTCCTCGGGCGGTTCCTCGACGCCGAGGTCCCCGGTGGGGTAACCCAGGTCCGCGAGGGCGGCCTCGAGGGCGGCCTCGACCTCCGAGCGGAAGGCGGGGAACATGTGCTGTCGGTGGCTCCGCTCGCGGGGTGCAAAGGGGTTCTGACTCGTCGCGGGGGCCGGGGCGGCCGGCGGCCGCGGGGGCGTCGACAGCGTGGGAGTCTGGCCCGAACTCAGTCCCGCAACCGGTGGGCGGCGAAGCGCGCCAGCGTCGGGACGTCGTCGAGGTGGAGCAGCCTGGCGATGGCGCGCCAGTCGCCGTTGTTCGCCCTCGCGAGCGTGTCGGTGTCGAGGCGGTTGAGGTCCGCGAGGAGCCGGTCGTACCGGTCGTTGTCCACGAAGTACAGGAGCTCGGTCATCAGGAGGCGGCTGTCCATCTTCGGCGCGACGTCCCGGTGCCAGAGGTCGTCGTACACCGAGATGTTCTCCGCCGAGGTGTCGGGCTCGTCGGGGGTGAGACA
Organism: Halobacteriaceae archaeon; assembly: GCA_042217215.1. Classification (GTDB taxonomy): domain Archaea; phylum Halobacteriota; class Halobacteria; order Halobacteriales; family Halobacteriaceae; genus JBDGTC01. The sequence continues at coordinate 1,280 of JBDGTC010000097.1, read as the reverse complement.
GTGGTCGATGGCCACCGCGGCGACGCGCCCCGACCGCATGCACTTGTTGATGCCCTCGCCCCATAGCGGGTCGATGGTCGGGACGGTGTCGCCCACGGCGATGAAGCCGTCCGTTGTCATGCCGTCCGGGGACTGGATGTGCGCGGAGCCGCGGTGCTGGCGGCCCTCGATGCGCTCGGCGTCGGCGAGGCGGGGGTCGACGTCCTCCCAGTGCTCGAGGTAGCCGTCGATGGTGCGGTCCGCGGTGGCGTACCGGTGGTAGGAGTCGTTCTGGATGTAGCAGAGCCCCACCTTCGCGGTGTCGTCGCCGGTGTGGAAGATCCACGAGTAGCCCCCGGGCGCGAACTCGTGGTCGAGGCGGAGCATCATCGCGTCGTGGAGGTCGGCGTACTCCGGGTGGTCGAGGTCCACGCCCTCGTACTCGTACTCCACGCCGATGGCCTGGTGGTCGCGCTGGAGGTCGGTCACGTCGAGCGCGTCGGCCAGCGGCGCGGCGGGGCCCGTCGCGTCGACGACCACCTCGGCGCGGACCGTCTCGTCGCCGCTGTACCGCACGCCGACCACGTCGCCGTCCTCCACGATGGGGTCTCTGACCCGCGCGTCGAAGCGGTAGGTCGCGCCCCTCTCGCGGCCGTCGCGCACGAGGAACTGCTTGAACGCGCCGAAGTCCAGGACCGCGCCGGCCTGCTCCTGGGCGAAGTGGTCGGTCGGGGACTCGATGACGACGCTGTCGGTGAACTGCATCACCACGTCGTCCGGGACGTTGAACGAGGCCATCATCGACGGGAACGTCCCGCCGGTGGACTTGTTGCTCTGTCGCGGGAACTCGGCCTCGGGCTCGGTCTCGAGGACGAGGACGTCGTACCCCCGCGCCGCGAGGTCCCGGGCACACTGCGCGCCGGCCGGGCCGGCGCCCGCGACGACCACGTCGTGACGCTCCGCCATACCCCGTCGTACGCACTGTGCGTGAAAGGTATTTCTACCGGCGACGGCGCCGGTGACGCGCGAGTCCGTCGGCGACGGCGCGAGGGAGCGGCCCGGCCGGCGCGCACCGACGACCGGTCCGACCGCGAGCCTTATGGGCGCGCCGGCGGAGGAACGGATAATGAGCGACGCGGAGCAGCCGGACCGTGCGGCCCCCGCCCGCGACGGCGACGACGCGCCCGACGCCGGGGGCGCGTCGGACGGCGAAGACGCCGCAACCGGCCCGAAGCAGGTCGACATCCCGGACTACCACAGCCGGAACCACACCGCCGCCCAGACCTGCGGGTGGACGGCCA
>JBDGTC010000116.1:0-11405 GCA_042217215.1 Halobacteriaceae archaeon | reverse complement strand
CGGCGACTTCACGTACTCCGCGAAGTTCGGCACGCGGAACTGGGGCGGCGGCGGGCGCTCCTCCGCGCGCGAGACGGTGAACTGGGTCGCCGCGGGCGCCATCGCGAAGGAGGTCCTCGCCACCTCGGGCGTCGAAATCGCGGCCCACGTCAACCAGATCGGCGACATCGTGGCCGACGATGTGGACTTCGAGACCATTCGCGAGAACGTCGAGGAGACCGACGTGCGGTGTGCGGACCTCGACGCCGCCGCCGAGATGCGCGACGCCATCGACCAGTACCAGCGCGAGGGCGACTCCATCGGCGGGTCAATCTACTTCGAGGTTCAGGGGGTCCCCCGCGGCCTGGGCGCCCCGCGCTTCGACGCCGTGGAGGCCCGCCTCGGGCAGGCGCTCCTCTCGGTGCCCGCGACGACCGCCTTCGAGTTCGGCCTCGGCCGCGCGGCCCGCGAGTACACCGGCCTCGAGCGCAACGAGGACTGGACGTTCGACGAGGACGGCGACCCCGTGCCGGTCGGCAACGACCACGGCGGCCTCCAGGGCGGCATCACCACCGGCCAGCCAATCTACGGCGAGGTGACACTGCACGCCCCCACGTCGATCCCCTCCGAGCAGCAGACCGTGGACTGGGAGACCGGCGAGGAGAAGACGGCCCAGGTCATCGGCCGCCACGACCCCGTGCTGCCGCCCCGCGGCGTTCCGGTCGTCGAGGCGGTGCTCGCGCTCACCGTCGTCGACTTCATGCTCCTGGGCGGGCGCATCAACCCCGACCGCCTCGACGGGCGGCCCGGCGAGTACGACACCGACTACCACCCCTCGAGCCCGCGGGACGACCCCGACGACGCCGAGACGCGGGTCGAGTAACGGGGGCCGGCGCCACCCTCCGGTCTGCTTTTCCCGTTCCGTCCCCTCGCTCCCGTCGATGGACGCCGAGCAGCGCTCCCGGCGGAACCCCTTCGGGATGGACGAAGGGTGTGCCAGGTGTGACGAGCTCTGTGCCACGCGCGAGCGCGTCCTCCACGGCTACGGCGACGTCGCCGCGGACTTCCTCTTCGTCGACGGGGCGCCGACAGCCGGCGCGGAGCGCACCGGCGTCCCCCTCACCGGGGACGAGCGCGGCGAGCGCGTCCAGCACCTCCTCGGGCTGCTCGGGCTCTCGAACTCGCTGCCCTCGGCCGCCGAGCCCGAACTCGAGAACACCTACCTCACCCACGTCGCGCGGTGTCGCCACCCCGAGCGGGGGCCCGCCGACGCCGAGGTCCGCAACTGCGAGCCGTACCTCTCCTCGGAGGTCCGGATGATCAACCCGGAGGTCATCGTGCCGGTGGGGGAGCTGGCGCTCCGGGAGGTGGGAGTCGAGTACACGACCCGGCCGGTCGCGGACCTCGACGTCGCTGACCACCACGCCACCTCCATCCGCGGCCGGGGGTTCGAACTCGTGCCGATGCGCGACCCGGCGTCGATGACCGACGCGCAGTTCGACGCGTTCCTCGACCACTTCGAGGCGCTCATGGCGCGGGACTACCGGCAGACGAAGGGACGGCGGAGCCGGTAGCGCGCCGGTCGGGTCGGGGTCGTCCGGCGGGGTCGTGCGCGACTCCTCCCCGGCGCGGGTGGGTCTACCCTCGCCTGAACAGCCGGCGCAGCCTGGAGGTGATGCCCAGGTCCTTCTTCGCCATGATGACGGCGCCGTGGGCCTCGCTGCCGACGCGCTCGGGGATCGTCCCGAAGACGAGCTGCTGGAGCCACCCCTCTCGGGTCGCTCCGATGATGGTGAGGTCGTGGTCGGCCGATGCGTCGACGATTTCGCCGACGACGTCCGCTCCCTCGACGACGGTCGTCTCGCAGTCGACGCCGAGCGCCTCGGCGGTCGCGGCGACCGACTCGGCAGCCGCCTCCCGCTCCCGTTCGGTCGCGGCCGGGTCGACGACGCGCTGGACCGTGACGCTCGCACCTGTCGTGTGCGCAATGGCGCCGGCCACGGAGGCGGCGTACTCGGCGTGCGGGCCGCCCGCGGTCGGGAGGAGGATGGACCGGGGTTCGGACTCCTCGCCGATGCGCTCGACGAGCACGTCGCAGGGGGCCTCGCGCGCGACGGTGTCGACGGTCGTGCCCAGCACGACGTCGCGGCGCCGTCCGGGCCGGCCGTGCCACCCCATCAGGACCGCGTCCGAGTCGTGCTGGGCGACGGTGTGGACGATGGCGTCGCCGACGTCGTGGCCGATCCGAACGACCCCGCTGACCGGGACGTCGCGCCCGTCGGCGCCCGCCTCGACGGCCATCGCCCGCTCGAGGATCTCCCGGCGCTCGTCGGCCTCGGCCCGGCCAGCGGAGAGGGGTGTCTGGTCCGGGAGGTCCACGACGGAGAGGACGAGGATCTCGCCGCCCTCGTCGGCGGCGACCTGCCGCGCCGTCCGCATGAGCTGTTCGACGTGCTCGGGGTGGGCGATGGGGACGAGTATCTGGTACTCCCGCTCCTCGGGCGCGGTGTGCTCGAGCACCGTCGGCGTCTCCCGTTCGATCTCCGCTTCCGAGGTGGTCCCGATGACCGAGACCCAGAGCGCGACGCCGACCACCTCGGCGGCCAGTCCGATCACGAGGGCGCCGGGCTCGACGTTGAGCATCAGCGCGAGGTTGGCGAGCACCGCGACGGCGGGGAGGTAGGGGACCGCCGGGACCTCGAAGCCGCGGTCGATGTCGGGGTACTTCTGTCGCGACCGGACGATGGCGAAGTTCACGACGACGAGTCCGGTGAGGAGCATGAAGTCCGCGAAGTGCGCGATGGCCTCGATGCCCATGTGGAACTCGACGACGCCGGTGTGGACGACCAGGCTCCCGAAGAGCACCTCGGGGAGGACGGTGAACCCGAAGATGAAGAGGGTGACGAGCCCGCCGGTCAGCAGGACCGACCAGTACGGCGTGTTGTACGAGTCGTGGAGGGCCTCGAAGCGATCCGGGAGGTGGTCGCGGCGGCTCATCGCGAGTTTCACCCGCGAGCCGGCGAGCACGGTGGCGTTGGCCGCGGAGAGCATCGAGAAGAGCGCGCCGACGATGATGACGTAGAAGCCCACGTCGCCGAGGTAGTACGAGGCGGCGTACCCCATCGCCAGCTCGCCGTTCTCGGCGATGAACGCCTCCGCGCCTGCGGCGTCGGCCACGCCGGCGACGGCGTCCACGATGAAGCCGAGGTACGCGGAGTCGTTTATCGCCAGCGTGACCACGAGGACGACGAGGGCGTAGACGACCGTCACGAAGCCCATCGAGATGAAGATGGCCCGCGGGACGTTCCGTCCCGGCTCCTCGATCTCCTCGGCGTTGGTGGCGATCGCCTCGAAGCCGAAGAACGTGATGAAGACGAGCGCCGACGTCACGCCGATCTCCCGGAACATCCCCAGGTGCTCGGTGACTGACTGCTGGATGACGTCCGCGTCGAAGGCCTGCAGGCCGCCGTAGAGGAAGACGACGATGAGCCCGACCTTCAGCGCGGTCACGACGATCTGGAACTTCCCCGACTCCTCGGTCCCCTTGAGGTTCAGCCCGACCAGCAACCCGAGCACGACGAGACCGGAGACCCAGAACGGGAGGGCCTCCTGGAGGCCGGCGGAGAACAGCGGGACGATGAATCGATCGAACCAGTCCGAGAAGGAGGCGAGGTAGAAGGCCGCGCTCGCGGGGTAGCCGAGGATCATCGACCACCCGACGATGTAGGTCAGATTCGAGTCGAAGGTGTTCGCGACGTACGCGTACCCGCCCCCGGACTCGGGATAGATGGACGCGAACTCCGCATAGGCGAACGCGGTGAACGACGCGACCACGGCCGCGATGACGAACGCCACGATGGCCATCGCCCCGACGTTGCTCACCGCGAGCCCCGAGAGGACGAAGATGCCGGCGGCGATCATCGTGCCGACGCCGAGCGCGACGGCCCCCACGATGCCGATGTCACGGTCCAGCTCCGTCTCGACGTCGGGGCTCCCTTGGCTCACGGAGGAGCCTGCCCGCCGGACTGTAAAAAATCCCGTGCCCTCACAGTTCCGACTCCGGCCGCTCCCGTTCCGCGCATCGCGCGACAGTGACGACACGCCGGTCCCGCAAACGGTATGCCCGACCCCCGATACCTCTCCATCGATGACCAACGCCGACGCCGACGCCCGCGCCATCGACGACGAGACCGTCGCGGCGTGGACCGCGCCCTTCACGGACTGGTACTACTACCCCGAGCACGTGATACCGAGCGCGCCCGGGGTCGCGGGCTTCGAGGACGTCACCCGCACCGACATCCCCACCGTCTTCTCCATCCCCGGCCGCGAGATGTGGTTCCTCTCCTACGTCGGGTTCAACGGCGACGGCTACCGCTCGTTCGTCGCGGAGAGCACCGACCTCATCGAGTGGGAGAACCACCGCCTCGCGATGGGCTTCGGCGACGAGGGCGACTGGGACCACGGCGGGCGCACGCTGGGCGCGTACCTCTACGAGTCCTACGACCTCGACGCCCCGCGCCGCCTGAAGGAGGTCGACGGCAGCTACTGGAGCCTGTTCGGCGCCTATCCCGAGCAGGGCGACTACGAGATTCGACCGGGTTCGGAGGGCGTCGCGCGCAGCGACGACGGCTTGACCTGGGAGCGCGCCCGCGACGAGTCCATCCTCTCGGTGTACGACGAGGACTGCGCGGAGTGGGAGGAGGACTGCATCTACCAGCCGTGGCTCCTCGAGCACGAGGGCACCTACTACGACTTCTACAACGCCGCGAACGGCTCCGTCGAGCAGACCGGTCTCGCGCTGTCGGAGGACCTCCACGAGTGGGACCGCTACGACGGCAACCCCGTCGTCGAGGTCGGCCCGGAGGACAGCTACAACGAGGTGTTCTCCTCGGACCCGAAGGTGTACTGGCACGACAACCACTGGGTGATGTTCTTCTTCGGCGTGGGCCGCGACGCCGCCCACATCATGCTCGCGTTCTCGCGGGACCTGGAGCACTGGACGGTCAACCCCGAGCCCATCTACGAGGCCGGCGGCCACCCGCACGGCATCGACGAGCGCTTCGCGCACAAGACCTCGCTGGTGTACGAACCGGACGAGGACCGTTACTACCTGTTCTACAACGCGGTCGGGAGCGAGGGCCGGGGCATCGGCCTCCTGACGAGTTCGCCGCTGCCGGACGTCGAGTACGAGGGGCGGGAGTAGGCTCTCTTCGCTCGGACTCGCTGCCGCTGCCTCGGCCGGGTCGTCGCTGCGCTCCTCACCGGCTCGCGGCTCGCTGACGCGAGGCCTCGCGCGCCTCGCTCCGCTCGACGCTCGCCCAAACCGAGGCACTCGCTCCGCTCGTGCCCCGCGCGCCCTCGGTCTCGAGGCCTCGCCGACGCGAGGCCTCGCATCCGCTGCCTCGGGCGTGTCGGCGGGCTCCATGCGGTCGCCCGCTGCTCGCGGCTCGCTTCGCTCACCGCTCGGTCGTTCCGAGGCCTCCCTCCGGTCGGCCTCGCTACTCCCGCCCTCGGTCTCGAGGCGCCTCTGGCGCCTCGCTCGCCTCGCATCGAACGGGTTTAAGCGCTCGGGCCCTCGCCATCCACTATGGCAGCGGGCGACGCGGAGCCCACACACGAGTCGCTGGGCTTCGACCATCCCGACGACGCGGAGTACGAGGCGCTCGCCGGCGACCTGCGGGACGCCGTCGAGGGCGGCGTCCGCTTCGACGAGTACGCGCAGGTCCTCTACGCCACCGACGGGAGCATCTACCAGGCGCGACCCGCCGGCGTCGTCTTCCCGACGGACGTCCGCGACGTCCAGGCCGCGGTCCGCATCGCGGCCGAGCACGACGTCCCGGTGCTCGCGCGCGGCGCCGGCTCCTCGCTCGGCGGACAGACCGTCGGCCCGGGCTGTGTCGTGCTGGACTGCTCGCGACACATGAACGACGTCCTCGAGGTCGACCCCGAGGAGCGGCGGGCGACCGTCGAACCCGGCGTGGTGCAGGACGACCTCGACGACCGCCTCGCCGAGCACGGCCTGAAGTTCGCGCCCGACCCCGCCTCCTCGAACCGCGCGACCATCGGCGGCGGCATCGGGAACAACTCGACGGGCGCGCACTCGGTGCGCTACGGCATCACGGACGCGTACGTCGAAGAGCTGTCCGTCGTGCTCTCCGACGGCTCGCTGATCCGCACCCGCGAGATCGAAGTCGACTCCGAGGAGTGGGACGCCGTCACGGCGGGCGACGACCTCGAGGCGCGCCTCTACGAGACCGTGCGCGCGCTCTGCGAGGACCACGCCGAGGAGATCGAGGCCCGGTACCCCGACCTCAAGCGCTCGGTCTCCGGGTACAACCTGAACAAGGTGCGCTACGAGCGCGACGGGACGGAGTACGTCAACCTCTCGAAGCTCCTGGTCGGTGCGGAGGGGACGCTGGGCGTCGTCGTCGAGGCGACGGTCTCGCTGGTGACGGTCCCCGACCAGACCGCGCTCGCGCTGTACTGCTACGACGACCTGCTGGACGCGATGGCGGCCGTCCCGGTCGCGCTCCGGGGCGACCCGAGCGCCGTGGAGCTGATGGACGAGGACATGTTCGACCTCGCGCGCGACAACGCGGAGTTCGCGCAGTACGCCGAGGTCGTCCCCGAGGGGACCGCCGCCGCGCTGATGGTCGAGGTGGACTCGGAGCTCCACGACGACCTGCAGGCCGGCCTCGACGGCGTGACCGAGCACCTGCGTGCTGCCGCAGCGGCGGAGAAGGCGGACGACGCCCCCGAGGTCGGGTCCGCGCCGTTCGAGGTCGTCGAGGCCCACGAGCAGGCCGCACAGGACCGCATCTGGAAGCTCCGGAAGGCCGCCATCCCGCTGCTGATGGGGATGCAGGGAGACCCCAAGCCGTACCCGTTCGTCGAGGACGCGACGGTCCCGCCCGCCGAACTCGCGGAGTACGTCCAGGGCTTCGAGGACATCCTCGCGGCCCACGACACCACGGCCTCGTACTTCGCCCACGCGGGCTCGGGGACGCTCCACATCCGGCCCATCCTGAACCTCAAGGACGAGGAGGGCATCGAGGCGATGCTGTCCATCTCGGAGGACGTCACCGACCTCGTGCTCGAGCACGGCGGGTCGTTCTCCGGCGAGCACGGCGACGGCATGGCGCGCACGCAGTTCAACCCGAAGCTGTACGGCGAGGAGCTGTGGTCGGCGTTCCGCGAGCTCAAGTCCGTCGCCGACCCCGCGTGGCTGCTGAACCCGGGGAAGGTGGTCTACCCGGAGGACGACCCCGCCGACATGCGCGAGCACCTCCGCTACGGCGCGGAGTACCAGTCCGTCGAGCCCGTCGGCGGCGAGGACGGCGACCTCGCGTACGACTTCTCGGAGGAGGGCGGGTTCACCCACCTCGTGGAGCTCTGCAACGGCTGTGGCACGTGCCGGCAGACCGGCTCGGACGTGATGTGCCCCACCTACCGCGCGTCGGGCGAGGAGATCCAGGCCACGCGCGGCCGCGCGAACATGCTCCGCGCCGCCATCTCGGGCGAACTCGACGAGGACGAGATCTACAGCGAGCGGTTCCAGGAGGAGGTGCTCGACCTCTGTGTCGGCTGCAAGGGGTGTCAGACCGACTGCCCGACCGGCGTCGACCTCGCGAAGCTCAAATCGGAGGTCAAACACCAGTACCACCAGGAGGAGGGCGCGGACCGTCGCTCGCGGCTGTTCCGGGACGTCGACCGCCTCTCGGCGCTCGGCAGCGCGCTCGCGCCGCTCTCGAACTGGGCCCCGAAGCTCCCGGGCGCCCGCGTCGTGCTGGAGCGCGTGTTCGGCATCGCGCGCGAGCGCGATCTGCCCACGTTCCGGCGCACGACGTTCCGCGACTGGTTCCTGGATCGCGGCGGCGCGCGGGTGTCCGAGGGCGAGGCCGTCGACCGCGTGCTCCTCTTCCCGGACACGTTCACGAACTACTCGGACCCGGCGCCCGGGAAGGCCGCGGTGCGGGTCCTCGAGGCCGCGGGCGTCCACGTCCGCCTGCCCCAGGACGTCGGGCCGAGCGGACGTGCCGCGGTGTCGAAGGGCTTCCTCGACACCGCCCGGGAGCGCGCCGAGCGCAACGTCGACGCGCTCGCGCCCCTCGTCGAACGGGGCTGGTCGGTGCTCGCCGTCGAACCAAGCGACGCCGTGGTGTTCCGCGACGAGTACCCGGACCTGCTCTCCGGCGACGCCGTCCGGCGCCTCTCGGAGAACGCCTACGGCGTCTGCGAGTACCTCGACCTCCACGGCCGCCTCGACGACGTCGCCTTCGACGACACGGCCGCCGGCGGACACCTCGCCTACCACGGTCACTGCAACCAGAAGGCCATCGGCACCGACGGCCACGCCGCCCGCGCGCTCGCCGCCGCGGGCTACGACGTCGACGAACTCGACTCCACGTGCTGTGGCATGGCGGGCTCCTTCGGCTACGAGGCCGAGCACTACGACCTCTCGATGGCCATCGCCGACCTGCTCTTCGACCACGTCGAGGACAGCGGCGGGGAGCCGGTCGCTCCCGGCGCCTCCTGTCGCCACCAGCTCTCGGCCCGCGAGGGCGAGACGCCACCCCACCCCGTGGAGAAGCTCGCGGCGGCATTGGCCGCCGACGCAGCGGTCGACGGCGCGGCAACCGCGGCCGACGGCAGCGGCGCGTCCGGGGCGACACGATGACGGTCGTCGTGGTCCCCCTCGATCTCCTCGCGCCGCCGTCGCTCCCGGGGCTCGCCGAGCGCGGCCCGCTCGACGGCGACGAGTGTGCGGACCTCGCCCGCGCGATGGCCCGCGACGTCGTCGTCGGCGTCGCCGACAGCGCGGCCGACCTGCTCGTGACCTATCCCCCCGCGGACCGCGCCGCCGTCGAGGACCCGGAGGCGGCGGCCCGGGCCCTCGTCGAGGGGGCCCTGGACCAGGCGGCCGGCGACGACGGAGCTGCCGTCGGGGGCGGTGGCGTCGACCCGGCGGACGTCCGCGTCGAGGTCCAGGCCGGCTCGACCCGCGCCGCCCGCACGGGCAACGCGCTCACCCACCTGCTCGAGCGGGAGGACGCCAGCTCCGCCGCCGTGGTCGACCCGGCGGCGCCGCTGGTCGGGCGCACGGAGATAGACGGTGCGGCGATGAAGCTCCGGTCGACCGCGACAGTGCTCGGACCCGCAGAGCGCGGTCGGGTGTACTACGCGGGGTTCACGGCGCCCGTGGACTTCACGGACGCGTACGCCCCGCCCGCGCTCGGGACCCTCGCTGAGCGGGCCCGGGACGTCGGGCACGACGTCGACTTCCTGGCACGGCACCCGGTGGTGCGGACGCCGGGTGACCTGTGCTCGCTCCTCGCGACGGTCCGCGCGCGCCGGGCGGCGGGTCGGGCGCTCCCCGAGCACACCGTCGGCGCGCTCGAGTCCCTGGGCGTCCGGCTCCACGCGGCGGGCGACGCAGCCGACGGTCTGGAGCCGGGTGAGGCCGGCGCCGCCGGCGACGACGCGGGGGTCGCAGAGTCCGGTGGGCTCGCGCTCGAGCGCTACTGAGTCGTGCTCATGCCGCGTCGACGTCGCGCTCGCCCAGGGGCGCACTCGTCGAGACGGTCAGCCCCCGGTGGACGACGTACTCCACCGCGTCCAGGGGAACCATGGCGACGAGCGCGCCGTCGTTGTTCGCCATGTCCCTCATGCAGCGGAGGTAACCGTTGCCGGACTTCACCGACCCCACGTCCACCTTCTTGACGGTGCCGTTGACGTCGAACGCGACCTCGTAGGTGTGGGCGCTCACGTCCGGACAGTGGTCCGGGTCCGTGAAAGGGCGGGGAGAGGGAACGGCTCGATGACAGGACCGCGGTGTCGACTCAGCGCTCGCCGTCGCCGGCCGTGGACGGGGCCTCGGCGTCGCCCGCGAGGAACTCGTCCGCCTGGACCGCGAGGTCCCTGTGGACGATGTACTCGACGGTGTCGAGGGGGACGAGCGCGACGAGCTCGGTGTCGGCGTTCGCCAGCTCCATCATGCACCGGAGCAAGTCGTTACCCGTCTTCACCTGGTCGCACTCGATCTGCTTGACGGTGCCGTTGACGTCGAAGGCGACGTCGTACGTGTGGGAGCTCACGTTCCCTCCCAGGACCGCCGCCGACAAGTGGGGGCCGAGTGGGTCAGTCTGGTGACCGGTTCGGCACAGGCCGCCCCGTCGGCCGTTCGAGTGCGGCGACTGCCGGGCCGACGGAGCATCCGGTCGACCTGGACGGTCGCGTGAGAGCGACACCTTCAACTGCGCGCCACCTGACGATTCACGCGTGGTGAGGTGGCAGAGCGGCCTATTGCGCCGGTCTTGAAAACCGGTGGCGCAAGCCTCCTGGGTTCGAATCCCAGCCTCACCGTTCCGCACCGACCAGCGGCCGCACGACGCGGCCGCTGGTCGGGTGCGTGTCGGTGGCCTGGATTCGAGCCCTGCCAGTCGCAGCCCGGCCCGACGCGAGCAGCGCGAGCGAGGTCCCGGACCGTCTGGCTCCGGTTCGAATCCCAGCCTCACCGCTTCCGGCGAGCAGCGGCGGTGGCGACTGCGACCGCCCCACCCGCGCTCCGCCACACGACAAGCTACTTCATCGCGGCGGTCCCAGCCACCGCCATGGCAGGGACGGCCGAGCGCGAGTGGCCGCACGACCCCGACGACGAGCGCGGCAGCGAGGGCATGCGCAAGTACGGGCTGGCGGTCGTCGCGAAGAAGGTTGACGAGGAGGCGGACTTCCCGCTCGACGTCGAGGCGTTCGTCGAGGAGTACGGCGACGAGCCGGTGCGGATCAACCACCGCCGCGTCGTGAGCGTCGCCGACATCTTCGAGCACGTCGCGGCCGACGAGTTCCCCGACAAGGTCGCGTTCAACCGCGCGGTCGGCGAGGCGATGCGCGCCGGCGGCTTCTGGGACTACCACCCGACGGGCTGACACGGCCGCTTCGGTCGGCGCGGCGTCGGACCGGGCTGCTCGCTCGCACTCGGGAGGTACCTTTTAGGCCGGGCACGTGCATTGGTACCACATGGACGGGGACGCCTCACTCAGGGACCTCGCCACGCAGGCCTTCGTCGGCGTGACGGAGTCGGACTCGGTGCTCGGGACGGTCCGGCTCATGCACGAGGAGGGCGTCGACCGCGCCGTCGTCCTCCGCGGGTCCGAACCTGTCGGCGTCGTCTCCGCGGAGACCGTCTACGGGCTGCTGTCGGAGGGCGTCGACCTCTCGGACGAGACGGTCGGCGCGGTGATGGACGACGCGCCGCCAACCCGCGCGGCCGACCGCCCTCCGGCCGAGGCGACGGACGCGCTCGCCAACGGCGCGGGCGCCGTGCTCGTCACCGACGACGGGGCGCTGGTGGGGACCGTCGGCGCCCGGGACATCGTCGCCGCCGGTCGCGACGCGACCGCCGCGGTCGGGGACGCGGCGCCCGCGGG
>JBDGTC010000072.1:0-11465 GCA_042217215.1 Halobacteriaceae archaeon | reverse complement strand
TGAAGTCGTCGGCGCCACACGAGAGCATCTTCAGCCCCTGCTCGTCGCCGTACTTCACCCACGAGGACTGGACGTGGTCCACGTTGTCGAGGAAGAGCCGAGAGACCGCGATCATCAGCTCGTCCTCGTCGGTGCTGGCACCGCCGGTCACCAGCCCCTGCTCGTAGAGGGGCGTGTCGGGGTGGACGAACGAGAGCGGGACGAACTCCGTGATCGCGCCGCCGGTGCGCTCCTGGAGGGCCCGCACGCGCTCGAGGTGCAGCGCGCGGTGGCGCTCGTTCTCCACGTGGCCGTACATGATTGTCGCGGTGAGGTCGAGGCCGACGTCGGCCGCCGCCTCCATCGCCGCGAGCCACTCGCCGGTGTCGATCTTCGCGGGGCAGATCACCTCCCGGACCTCGTCGACGAGGATCTCCGCTGCGGTGCCGGGCACGGAGTCCAGCCCGGCCTCCGCGAGGCGCTCGTAGACGTGGTCGTAGCCCCAGTCGACGCCGCGGCAGGCGTGGGCCGCCTCCTCCGGCGTCATCGAGTGGACGTGGACGTCGTCGACCGACATCGCCGCGATCTGCGCCTCGTAGGTGCCCGGGTCCACGTCGTAGGCTGCCGGGGGCGTGAAGTTGTGGTCGACGTCCGCGGCCGCGAGGCGCCGTCTGTGCTCGTCGTCGAGGGCGAGCGCGGGGTGGAGGCCGCTCACGGAGGTGACCTCGTAGATCCCGCGGTCGAGGGCGGCCTCGACGATCTCGCGGGACTCCGCGGGCGTCTTCGTGAAGCCGCCGTGGTCGACGTCGCTGTCCGAGCGGAAGCCCTCGGCGCGGTCCTTGAAGTTGCAGAACAGACAGCCCGTGTCGCAGGCCGTCGTGACGTTGTTGTTGAGGTTCGCGACGAAGGTGACCTCGTCGCCCACGACCGCGGCGCGGCGCCGGTCGGCCGCCTCCAGCACCGCCTCCTTCCGCGCGGGGTCGACGCCCTCGACGTCGGTCCCGGTGGTGAGCAGCGCGACGGCGTCGTCGACGGTGAGCCGCACGCCGTCCCGGGCCCGCTCGAGTGCGTCCGAGAACTGGACCGGCGTCTCGGGCCGGCACGCGAAGTCGAACTCCCTCGCCCCAGCCATCACCGCAGGTGGCGCCGCCAGCGACAAAAGTGGGCCGGTCACGGCAGCGCCGGCGACCCGGAGGCGGGCGGTGCGCAACCCCGTGTCAGATGGAGGAAAAGATTATACCACTCGGCCGGTAGGATTATGACGTGGTCCCGAACGAGCGGGGGACCGGGGATGCACAAGCCGGGCCCCCGGCAGTCCTGGTCGTCGGCGCGGAGCCGTCGTTCGTCGACCGGGTCGCGGAGCGTCTCTCGGCCCGGGAGGCGGAGCCGACGGCTCGTGTCGAGCGCGTCGAAAACCCCGGGGATGTACTCGACCGCCTGGGGGTCGCCGACGGCGACGGCGAGCCCGCCCGCCCGCCAGCAGACGCGGCCGGGGTGGAGACCGTCTCTGACCACGCCCCGTCGGTCGTGGTCGGCTTCCACCATCCGGGACGCATCGACGCGCTCGGCCTCCACGAACGCCTCGACGACGCGGTGCGGCCGTCCTTCCTGTTCCTCGACCCCACCGCCGACCCGGACCTCGCGAACCGAGCGCTCGCCGCGGGCGTCGACGAGTACGTCCCGGTGGGGAGCCGTGGTCCGGGGGCGGGCCACCCCGACGGGGATTCCGGACGGGAGCGGGACCTCGCCGGTGTCGTCGCCACGCGCTGCCGTCGGCTCCTCGAGAACGGGTCCGCGGCTGCGGCCGGGTCCGCCGACGGGTCCCTGCCGCTCCGCTCGCTGCTCGCCGACCTGTCGGTGATGGTCTACCGGTGTCGCAACGAGCGCGGGTGGCCGATGCAGTACGTCAGCGACGGCGCGCGCGGGCTCACGGGCCACCCGCCGTCGGCGCTCATCGAGGGCGAGGTGAGCTACGGCGCCGACGTGATCCACCCCGAGGACCGCGAGTCGGTGTGGGAGACTGTCCAGGCGGCGGTCGCCGACGGCGAGCCGTTCCGCACGGACTACCGCATCCGGCGGGCCGACGGCGAGGTCCGGTGGGTCTGGGAGCAGGGTCGCGTCGTCGACCCCGACGCCGACGAGCTGTTCCTCGAGGGATTCATCACCGACGTCACCGAGCGGCGGCGGGTGCGCGAGGCGCTGGCAGAGCGCAACGAGCGGCTGGAGGAGTTCGCGAGCATCGTCAGCCACGACCTCCGGAACCCGCTCAACGTGGCGACGGGGCGGGTCGAGCTCGCGCGGCGGTCGGGCGACGAGGCACACCTCGAGGACGCCGCGGCGGCCCTCGACCGGATGGCCGAGCTCGTGGACGACCTGCTCGCACTCGCGCGCCAGGGCCGGGAGGTCGAGTCCCCGGAGCCGGTCGACCTCGCCGCCGTGGCCAGCGAGGCCTGGGCGGCCGTCGAGACCCACGGGGCCGACCTCGCGGTCGAGTCCGAGCGCAGGCTGCTCGCCGACCAGAGCCGGCTGGCCCAGCTGTTCGAGAACCTGTTCGCCAACGCGGTCCAGCACGGGGGCCGCGACGTCACGGTCCGGGTCGGGCTCCTCCCGGACGACGAGGGCTTCTACGTCGCCGACGACGGCCGTGGCATCGCGGAGGAGGACCGCGAGTCGGTCTTCGACGCCGGCTACACGACCGCGGAGGAGGGGACGGGCTTCGGCCTCCGCATCGTCGAGGACGTCGCGGCCGGCCACGGGTGGTCGGTCGCCCTCGCGGAGTCGGAGAGCGGAGGTGCCCGGTTCGAGGTGCGCGGCGTCACGTGGGCGTGAGCCGGCGGTCGCCCCGACGCCCCGCCGGCGCCCGCGGCCCGCCCGCCGGCGCCCGCGCCGCCGAGCGGAAACCCCTTAGGCGCGGTCGTCCGAGAGGCGGGCATGACGAGCGTGAAGGAGTTCCGCGTCGACCGCGCGCCGGACGGGGGACTCGGCCGCGGCCGCTTCTACTTCACCGACGCCTACTCGGTCTTCGACTGGGGGCAAATGCCCGACGACGTGCCGGGGAAGGGCCAGAGCCTCTGTGCCACCGGCGCCGCGACCTTCGAGGCGCTCGCCGACGCCGGCGTCCCGACCCACTACCGCGGCGTGGTGCCCCCCGCGGCGCCGGGCGGGGCGGCCGACGGCGGCGACGGCGCCGCGGGCGACGGCGACCCATCGGAGGCCGTCCCGTTCGCCGGGTGTGACGGCCCGCCCCGCGAGATGGCAATCGACCTCGCGACGGTGCCAGACCTCCCCCACGGCCCGGAGGGGTACGACTACGAGGCGTACCACGACGCCGCGGACGCGGCCGTCCTCGTTCCCCTCGAGATCGTGTTCCGGAACGTCGTCCCGGTCAACGCCAGCCTGCGGAAGCGCACCGAGCCCGGCGACCACGGCCTCGACCTCACCGCGTGGCCGGACCGCCCGGTCGACCTCCCGGAGCCGGTCGTCGAGTTCTCCACGAAGTTCGAGGACTCGGACCGGTACCTCGACCGCGCCGAGGCCGCGCGCATCGCCGGGCCGGCCGACCTCGCCGACCTCGAGGACCTCGCCCGCGCCGTCGACGAGGTCGTGACCGAGCGCGCGGCCGCCGCCGGGTTCACCCACCAGGACGGGAAGATCGAGTGCCTCGCCGTCGGCGGCGAGGTCCGGGTCGCGGACGTCGCGGGTACCTTCGACGAGAACCGCTTCGCGTACGACGGCGTCCAGGTGTCCAAGGAGTTCCTCCGCCGCCACTACCGCGCCACCCAGCCCGAGTGGGTCGCGGCGGTCTCGGCGGCCAAGCGCGCGGCCCGCGAGGCGGGCGAGGCCGACTGGAAGGCCCGCTGTGAGCGCACCCCCGACCCGCTGCCCGACGAGGTCCGCGAGGCCGCCGCGGACCTCTACGCCGCGGGCGCGAACGCCTACGTCGGCCGGCCGCTGTTCGACGCGCCGTCCATCGACGCCGCCGTCGAGCGCGTCCGGGCGCTCTCTCCCGACGGGGCGTGACCCGTCGGCTCTGGGCCCCGCGGCGAGCCGCCCCGCGCGCGCCGGACGGGAGCGTTTAACCCGCCGCGCCCCGCAGCCACGCGCATGCCCGCCTACACCGCCACGGTCACGGTCCGCCTGAAGGAGGGCGTCCTCGACCCCGAGGCCGAGGCCACCCGGCGCGCGCTGGAGCGCCTCGACTTCGACCTCGAGGCGCTCCGCGCGGCCGACACCTTCGAGATCGACCTCGACGCCGACGACCGCGACGCCGCGGCCCAGCGCGCCCGGCTGATGGCCGACCGTCTGCTCGCCAACCCCACCATCCACGACTACGACGTGGCCGTCGACGAGCGATGACGGTCGCGGTCGTGCGCTTCGGCGGGTCGAACTGCGACCGCGACGCGGTCCGGGCCCTGGAGTCGGTCGGCGTCGACGCCACCATCGCGTGGCACGCCGACGGTCTCCCGGAGGACTGCTCGGGCGTCCTCCTCCCCGGGGGCTTCTCCTACGGCGACTACCTCCGCGCGGGCGCGATGGCCGCCCGCTCGCCCATCATGGACGAGGTGCGCGCCGCGGTTGAGGCGGGCATCCCCGTGCTCGGCGTCTGCAACGGCGCGCAGATCGGCTGCGAGGCGGGGCTCGCCCCCGGGGCGTTCACGGTCAACGAGAGCGCCCGGTTCCAGTGCGAGCACGTCCACTGCCGCGTGGAGACCACCGACACGCGCTGGACGCGCCACTACGACGAGGGCGAGGTGATTCAGCTCCCCATCGCCCACGGCGAGGGCCGCTACGAGGTGGCCGACGAGGCCGACCTCGACGCGCTCGCGGACGAGGACCGCGTGCTCTTCCGGTACTGTGACGCCGAGGGGAACGTCACGCCGGCGGCGAACGCCAACGGCTCGCGGGGCAACATCGCGGGCGTGCTGGGCCCCGACGGCGCCGGGGTGATGATGCCCCACCCGGAGCGCGCCGCGCTGCCCGAACTCGGCGGGACGGACGGTCGGGCCATCCTGCGCGGGTTCGAGGCGTGAATCCTCCCGTAGCTATTTGCATTTCGGGGTACAATTTCGAGTAACCATGGAGGGCGTCCTGGTGCTCGCCGGACTGACCTGGCTGGCCTCGGTACCGAGCACGTACGTCGACGCGGGGGCAAACAGCCACCAGGCGGCCTGGCGGTGGACGCTGGTGGCCGCCGCGGTCCCCGTGTTCGGGTTCGTCGTCTACTGGCTGGCGGGCCGGAACGACGTGGAGCGCGAGTCCACCCCGGACGCGGACGAGCTCCCCTCCCAGTTCACACACGGCTCGGAGGTCCAGTCCTCCGTCTCTCCGGAGTCCGAGGAACACCACTACGAGCGCGACGTCAACAGCGGCGCCGGCGGCGGGTGATGACGCATGCACCCTCGGGCCGAGCGTGGCGTCCGGCACCGTTCGGGGAGGGCACGTTCACAGAGCTCGGCGCACCGAGCAACGCGCTTCGGACCGCACGTCGACTCCTCCCCTCTGCGGGATTGACAGCCCGGCCATCCAGTACGGGTTCGGAGAGTAGCCGGGGCGTCTGTAGCAGGCCCGACCCCCCGGAAAATTAATGTGATGGCGGTAACACCAGCGACCATGGCTGGGTCTGGCCTGATGGCGGTGCTCGTCGTCGGACTCGTCGTCCTCTTCGTCGCACTCCCCCTCTGGACCGCGACCGACGCCGCACACAACAGTTCGCAGTCGGCGTTCCTCTGGGGTCTGGTCGTGTTCCTCGCACCGCTGCTCGGCATCGCGCTGTACTTCCTCCTCGGTCGGGACGAGGGGGGCGACGGCGGACGAGCGTCCGTGACCGACCTCCCGCCACAGTACCGTCCCTAGCGCCTCGCTACGCGAGCGGCCCGCTGTATCCGGTCTCGCGCTCCAGCACCTCCTCCCACGTCCGCTCGCACGCACACGATACCTCGTCGAAGACCGCGGGCTCCTGCCGGCGCTTGAAGTCCTCGATGGCGCGCTGCACGCGCTCGTCGCACTCCCCGCAGTTGTGCGGGCCGCGGTCCTCGCCCCCGCCGACGGGGTCCGAGACCACGATGGCGTCGGCGTCGGCGGTCGACTCGAGCACGTCGGCGACCGACCAGAGCCACGGCGGGCGGTAGCCGTCGCGGTAGTACAGCTCGTCGACCATGGTGTAGCGCTGGATGTTGCAGGGGTTCATCGAGACGGTGTGGGCGTGCTCGGCGCAGCGTCGCACCGACCGCTTCATGTCGTCGAGCGCCTCCCGCTCGGTGAGGAAGGGCGGCTTCATGAGGAGGTAGGCCTTCACGCCGGCGCCCGCCGCCCGCGCCGCCTCGCTCGCCGCGGCGAAGTCCGCGTAGTCGAAGTACTTGTTCACGCAGTCGTGGCGGATCCGGTCGGTCGCGGTCTCGAGGCCGACCGCCACGTCGACGGCCAAGCCGCGGTCCACGAAGTCGCCGAGCTTGTCGGCGTCGACGAAGTCCGGTAAGGACTCGACGACGACGCGCTCGCGGTCCGCGAACGTCTCGGCGACGAGGGCGCGGGTCTCCGCGCCCACCTCGCGCTCGTCGAGGAAGGAGCCCGAGGTGTAGAGCTTCACCATCTCGGCGGGCTCGTCGGCGTACTCGGCCTCGTGGGCAAGAACCGCGTCGAGCTGGGCGGCCAGGGCGTCGTGGCTCACCGACCCGCCCTCCACGGACTCCGCGACGTAGCCACACATGGTGCAGCCACCGGCGCGCGCCCACCGGCAGCCGCCGGTGTTGAGCACGACCGTCAGCGAGGTGTGCACGCCGGAGGGCGTGTTGTCCTCGTCGAGCCACACCCGCGTCGGCTCGGTGGGGTCGTAGCTCGCGTCCTTCTGGGCCCGGATCTCCCGCATGGCCTCGTTGTGCGCGTCCATCCCGCGGCCGCGCTCGTACACCTCCGGGCTCGGTTCGCTCGCCATCGCGAGCGGGTTCGGTCCGGACGCTGAAAACGTGCGCGGTGTGGGCGCCGGCGGTGCGGCCCGCGCCCGACGGCACGCGCGGCTCGGGGCGTCGGTGTCGCGCTCGAAAAGAAAAATCCGCGAGTGCCGCGGTCCCGCGCTACGGCTCGCGCCGGAGCAGCAGGGCCGAGGCGACCACGACCGCGAGGAACGCACCGAGGGCGGTGAAGCCGGGGATGAAGCCGCCTCCGCCGCCGGTGGTGGTGCCCGCGGTGGTGTCGTCTGCCGTGGTGTCGCCGCCCGTCGTTCCGCCGGTGGTCGGGTCGACGGACGTGCCGTCACCGGTCGTGGTCGAGTCGTCGCCGGTCGTGCCGGCGGTCGTCGTCTCGACGTCGCTCGTCCCCACCGAGGTGGGGGCCGAGGTCGACGATTCGGTCGGCGTGCCGACGTCGGCGGTGCCCGTTGACGTGCCGGCCGTGGATGTCGGCTGCGTCGTCGGGGGCTCCGTGGTCGGTGCGATCGACGTCGGTGGTTGGGTGGTCGGTGCGGTCGTGGTGGGCTGCGTTGTCGTGGGTGCCGTGGTGGCCGTCGACGTCGCGGTCGACGTTGTCGTCGACGTGGTGGTCGACGTCGTAGTGGACGTCGCGGTCGACGTGGTGGTCGACGTCGCGGTCGACGTTGTCGTCGACGTGGTGGTCGACGTCGTAGTGGACGTCGCGGTCGACGTGGTGGTCGACGTCGCGGTCGACGTTGTCGTCGACGTGGTGGTCGACGTCGTGGTCGAGGATGTCGTCGACGTGGTGGTGGTCGACGTGCCGTCCGAACCGGTCTGGAGGTCCACCTCCTTCGTGTACCCCGACTCGAACGTGACGGTCTCGCTCGCGTCTGTCCCCGCAACCCGAACGGTCAGCGTCTCGCTCGAGGCGCTGTCGTCGGGGTCCGAGACGTCGACGCTGTAGTCACCCGTCGAGTCGGTCGTCGTCGAGGTGACCACCGACCCGTCGTAGACGACCTCGACGGTCGCGCCGCTCACGGCGTTCCCACTCCCGTCGGTGACGGTCCCGTAGACCGTCATCGGGGGACTTCCGGGGTCGGACTGCGCCCAGGCCGGCCCGCCGAACGCGACCGTCGCCGCCAGCACCAGGGCCATCGCGAGGCCCGCGAGCTGGGCGCCGTCGACCGTCCGCGGTGTGTCTGGGTTCATGTGTTTTGGAGACGTTCCATGGTGTGTTCGATACCGGTCAGTCCAGGTTCTGGTAGTCGGCGGGGCCGTAGACCGTGTCCTCGGTCACGAACACCCAGTAGCTCTCGCCGGGGAGGAGCGGCTCCTCGGTACCGACGGACGCGAAGTTGTCGCCGTCCTGCTCGTAGACCTGGAACACGGCGTCGCTGATGGAGCCGAACGCGACGCTGCGTGGCTGCTGGCCCTCCTGCCAGTGCCCGACGAGGTTCCAACCCTCCTCGAGCTGGACCTGGCCGGGCAGCGAGGGCGTGCCGCCGGACGTGCTCAGCGTGTTCTGGACGTTGACGTCGACGAGGTCCCGGGCGTCCATCACGAAGATGTAGCCCTGGCCCCCCTGCAGCGAGGTGAAGTCGTCCGGCGCCTCGCCGGGGACGTAGCTCAGCCACTGGCCCTGGTCGTAGGTCCAGATGGTGTTGACCTGCGAGGTGTCGACCTCGCTGAGCGCCAGCGACCCCGTCTCCGCCGGCACGGAGACGAAGTTCTGGCCCGCGGCGAGCGTGAGGTGGGTCGTGTGGACCGCAGTCGCGGCGCCGTCACCGGCCGTACCGTCCATCGAGGCGTACTCCTCGTGGTAGGCCGCACCCGCCACGGTCACGTCGGGGGCGTCGCCTGTCGACAGCTCCCCGGAGACGGTGACCGCGAGGTGCTCGTCCGCTGCGGTCACGCCGGTGATGCGGCTCTGGTCGACGCCGGCGATGCCGACATCGCCCGTGCCGATGCCCTCGGCGAAGGCGACCGGCTCGCTGAAGCGGACCTCGACGGTCGTGGACGTTCCGTCTGCGGCCGAGATGAACGCGTTCGTCGCGGTCGGGGCCGCGGTGTCGACGGCCTGTGTCTCGACGGTACCGGGTTCCACCATGTTACCGCCGGTGTCGGTCACGGAGACCAGGGTCCCCTGGTACTCGCCGTCGCGCGGGGGCGTCCAGGTCGCCGTGTAGGTGTAGGTCCCCTCGCTGACCGACTCGGTGAAGTCGGACCGCGAGAGCGACGTGCTCGGCGTGCCGTCGAGCTCCGCCTCGGCGGGCAGTGCCTTACCCGCGGCGAGGTCGACGGCGATGCCGTCGAGCTGCTCGTCGGCGGTCACCTCGACCGTAATCGTGCCGGAGCTACTCGAGAGCGCCAGCGAGACGGCCGACGGCGGATTGTCGACCTGGACCGTCGTCTGGGCCGAGGGCGTGTTGTATCCGTCACTCGCCGTGAGCTTCACGACGAGCTCCCCGTCGGGGAGCGTCGTCGTGTCGAGCGTCGTGACGTCCTGCGAGAGCGACGTCCACGTGTCGCCCCCGTCGGTGCTGTAGTCGAAGTTGAGCGTGCCGTGGTCCGCCGAGATGAGCTGGGTCAGGTCGTAGGTGCCGCTGATCGGCTCCGAGGGCTCCATGACGGTCAGCTTCGGCTCGTCGGTGTCCACCGTCAGGTCCTGGATGGCGACGTCCGCCATCGTGTTGCCCTCGTCGTCCTGCGCGCCGGATATCTCGACCGTCGCGACCACGTCCTCGTCGTTGTCCGGGACCGTGAACGTACCCTCCCATGTGGTGGCGTCGACGTAACTGCCGGAGACCGAGACGGTCCCGGTCGTCGGCAGCCCGGTGATCTCGACGGTCGGGGCGACGGAGGTGTCCATCAGCTGGTCGAAGTTGATGGTCAGCGGAATCGACGTGCCGGCCTCGGCGTCGGCGTTGTCGACGTGGGCGCCGAGGCTCTGCTGGAGGTCGTAGCCGTCGACGGTCACCGAATCGACGGCCGGCACGGTGTCGGCCGTGATCTCGACGGTGTCCGTCCCGGACTCGATCATCGTCTCGGCGGAGTGCACCGCCACGTCGACGCTGCCCGTCCCGGTCGTACCGGGGTTCACGAACTCGCGGTTCGTGGAGGTCAACGAGAGCGTGTCGCCGCTCTCGATGGTCGTCGTCCCGAAGTCGACCCGGAGCGTGTTGGCGTCGGGGTGCGTGACCTCGTTGATGGTTAGCTCCTGACCGTCGTGCATGAGCGTCAGATCGGTGGCGTCGACGCCGCTGGCGTCGGTCCCGAGGTCGGAGAGGTCGACCTCCATGACGGTCCCGACGTAGGACTGGCCGTTGTTCGAGATGAACGTCACGTCGTAGTTGGCCGGCGAGTTGGCCTCCGTGAGGTCGGCCGTGACGTCGGTCTGGGACTCGGTCGTGCCGTCGACCGAGACGTGGTCCATCCCGGTGTTCGACTCGAACAGGGACTGGATCTTCGCGTCGGCTGTCGTCTCGCCGTTGATGGGCGCGGCGTCGGCGCCGTACGAGATGACGTCGTACCCGACGGTCCCGACGTCGTTGCCGGTGACCTGGACGTTCGCGGTCGTCCCGTCGCCGTCCTCGTAGAGGAGAATCCCGTAGGAGGAGGTGCCGTCGTACTGGATGTCGTAGAGGGTGTTGCCCGAGACGACGCTGTCGGCGCCGGCGAACGGCCCGAGCGAGAGCACCTGGGGCTCGGCCCCGTCGCCGTCACTGGTGCCGTCGCCGTCGTTGTAGCCGGTCGTCCCGACGTCGTAGATCTCGTTGTTCCGGACGACGACGCCGTCAAGCGCGCCGCCCCAGTTGTGGATGGCGTAGGTGGCGCCGTCGATGCCACCGGAGCCGGCGTCGGCCTTCGCCATCCCGTGGATGACGTTGTTCGAGACCGTGACGCCGGTGCGGTCGCCGGTGATGGCGACGCCGTCCTTCGTGGCCGAGTCACCGACGATCTCGAAGCCGTCGAGCACGACGTGGTCGGCCGCGATCGTGACGACCGAACTGGAGCCGGAGCCGTCGATCGTCGGCTGGACGCCGTCGGCGGCGACGACGTCGACGCCTGTCGTCGAGACGGTGAACGGCGAGTAGGTCGCGCCGTCGGTCACGACGATCCGGTCGTCGGCGTCCGCGTTACTCAGCGCGGTGGAGATGTCGCCGAAGTCCGGGCTCCCGGACTGGGCGACGGTGTGGGTCGTCGAATCGGCACCGTTCGCGAACACCCGGTCGACCTCGCTGTTCTCTTCGTACAGCGATTCGACCTGTGCCGAGCCCTCGCTCAGCCCGTTGATGGTGGGGGCGCCGGCACCGTAGGAGTACACGTCGTAGATGGCGTTCCCGAGCGCGTTGCCCGTCACCTGCACGTTCGCCGTCGCGGTGGCGTCACCGTCGTACAGGAGGATGCCGTAGCTCGCGACGCCGTCGTCAACCACGTTCGAGATCTGGTTGTTCCGGATGACGGAGTCTGCGCCCTCGAAGGGGCCGAGGGAGATGACCTGGGGCTCGGCGCCGTCGCCGTCGCTAGTGCCGTCGCCGTCGTTGTAGCCGGTCGTCCCGACGTCGTAGATCTCGTTGTTCC
>JBDGTC010000003.1:0-11550 GCA_042217215.1 Halobacteriaceae archaeon | reverse complement strand
CCCCCACCTCTCACTGTACGACAAGTTCCGGCTGGGTATGCTCACGATGGAGGTGGACGTCCGCGGCGGCGTCCCCTCCTTCGACACGTACGACGACCTCACCGACTTCGAGGACGTGCCCATCGAGGAGTTCCTCCGCGAGCACACCACCGCGTCGGTGTACGAGAACTTCTGGGCGCCCCTCCTCGACGCGAAGTTCGAGTCGCGGGTCGAGGACGTCTCCGCGGCGTGGCTCCTCGGGCGCATCAAGTTCCGGGGCGAGCGCGATCTCCTCCGGGGCGAACAGCTGGGCTACCTGAACGGGGGCTTCCACCGGCTGTTCGAGGCGCTGGTCGAGGCGGTCGGCCGGGAGCACATCTCCACGAGCACGCGGGTGACCGCCCTCGAGTTCGACGACGGCGCCGTCTCGCGGCTCCGCGCGGAGCGGGTCGCGGACACGGCCGCTGCCGAGGGCTCGAACGCCGGTGGCGGCCGCATCACGCAGGGGGTCGAGGGGGTCGTCGTCGCCGCGATGCCCAACGTGCTGGAGGACCTCACGGGCTACGAATGTGACATCTCCTTCCAGGGAGCGGTGTGTGCCGTGGTCTCGACGCCCGAGCCGATCATGGACGGCACGTACTGGCTCAACATCGCCGACGAGGCGCCCTTCGGCGCGCTCATCGAGCACACCAACTACGTCCCCGCCGAGCGCTACGGCGGCGAGCACCTCACCTACGTCGCGAGCTACGTCCAGGACCCCGCCGAGCAGCTGTGGCAGCTGGACGACGAGGCGGTCCGGGACCTGTGGCTCGACGGCATCGCGGACCTGTTCCCCGGCTTCGACTCCGACGCCGTGAACTGGGTGAAGGTCGCGCGCAACCCCCGCGCGGCGCCGGTGTACGAGCGTGGCTACCTCGACATGGTCGTGCCCTACGACCTCGGCGACGCGGTGGGCGAGGGCGTCTACTACGCCGGGATGGCGAGCCGCGCGCAGTACCCCGAGCGGAGCCTCGACGGCGGCGTGGAGGCCGGCTACGCCGCGGCGGACGCGCTCGCCGGCGTGGAGAGCGAGTACACCCACGAGACGTTCGGGTGAGGACGGCGCGCGTCGATTTCACTGCTAACGCTCTTCACGCTGGACACAGTAGTCACACGTACGATGTCCATCGACAGGGAGACCTTCGAGAACGCGAGCGAGGACGCGCTCGCGGAACTCTCCGTCACGGACCTGGTGCTCGGGTTCCTCGTGGCCAACGCGGAGCGCGCGTTCGAGGCCAGCGAGATCGCGTCCCACGTCGGCCGCGACGAGGGTGCGGTCAGCACTGCGCTCTCGCGGCTGAAGCAGCGCGGTCTGGTCGAGCACAAGGCGACGTACTGGGCGGTGACCGACGACGAGTCACGGCTCGAGGGGGCCAGCGGCAACCAGCGGGCGACGGCGCTGTTCAACGACCAGTTCGGCGAGGAAGACGAGGCCGAGTGGCGCGAGCACGCTCCCGAGGAGCCACACCCGAGCGTCAAGGACGACCAGTGACTGACGAGGACGCGCCGATATACGAACGCGGAGACGTCGTCTACGGTGAGGACCCCTTCAAGGGCGAGGAGGCCGCGCGCCCGTGGGTGGTCGTCTCGAACCACGACGGGAGGCCGTTCCACGGCGAGCAGTACATCGCGCTGACGCTGACGACGAAATCCTGGATGGACGGCCTCGTGGCAATCCCCGAGGAGTGCTGGATTCGTGGCGGTACACCGGCCGACAGCCGGATCGTCCCGTGGGTGTCCAGTCACTCGACGTGGAGGACATCGACGCCTGGCAGGGCCGTCTCGCGAGCGACGTCGTCGACGACGCCGTCGCCCGGCTGGTCGAAGAGCTCCAGTAACCCTCGAATTCCGCGAGATCGACGTGATAACGCTACGCCGCCTCGTCCTCGACGTACACGTCGTCGGCGTAGCCGCCCTCGGCGTTGGGCGCGGACGCCTCGCCCTCGAGGCGCTCGGGCGTCGCCGGCGCGTCGGGGAGGCCGTCCTCGGGTTCGAAGTCGCCGAGCGGGTCGTCGACGGAGACGCCGTGTTCCTCGAAGAAGTCGGCGTATCGCGCGAGGTGCTCGTCGACCTCCTCCGGCGGGAACTCGAGCATCTCGGTCCAGCCGTGGCGGTGGAAGTCGACGTTCGCCATGACGTGGGTCACCTCGCGGGCCTCGGCCTCGGAGAACCCCTCCTGGAGCGCAGCGAGGTACGCGTCGACGGTGCCGTCGAAGAGCGCCTCGAGGTGCGGGCGGCGCGCCTCGCGGGCGTCCTCGGGGGCCCGTTCCGCGAAGATGCGCACGTGGAGGTCGACGAGGCGGTCGTGGACGACGTCGCCGACGACCGGCGCCTCGAGGGCCCGGCGGGCCGCGACGTGCCGCGCGGTCTGGCGGAGCTTCACGAGGGGCTCGACGGGCGTGAGGCCCAAAAACCCGGCGCTCACGGCCGCTCGCGCGGTCGGCAAGTTTGACCAGTTTCGTCGAGATAGCAACCGACATAAGCCACCGCGCCGAATAATCATCGTACATGAGCGACTCGTACGTGATCGTCGGGGACGGGATCGCCGGCAGTTCGGCGGCGGAGACGATCCACGAGGCGGCCCCGGACGCGGAGATCACGGTGGTCACGGAGGAGGGGGAGGCCCTCTACAACCGCATCCTCATCAAGGAGTTCGCGAAGGGCAAGCTTCCGGAGGCACCCATCTCCATCCACGAGACCGACTGGTACGACGAGCGGGACATCGACCTCTCGCTCAACACCCTGGTCACGGGCGTCGACGTCGACGCCCACGAGGTCTCCACCCACGACGGCGAGACCCTCACCTACGACAAGCTCCTCGTCGCGACGGGCGGGACGCCCGCCCAGCTGCCCGTCGAGAACTCCGACGCCGACGGCATCAACCACTTCTGGACGTTCCAGGACGCCCGGCGCATCCGCGAGAACGCCGCGGCCGCCGAGACGGGCGTCATCATCGGTGCCGGGCTGCTCGGCATCGACCTCGCGGCCATCTGTGGCGCCCAGGACGTCGAGGCCGACTACCTGATGCGCGGGAACGCGTGGTGGCGCTACGCGCTCGACGACGAGGGCGCCGAGATCATCCACGACGCGATGCGCGGCGTCGGCGTCACGCCCGTCTTCGAGAGCGGCGCCCACCGCTTCGAGGTCGACGACGAGGGGCACGTCGTCGCCACCGTCGACTCCAACGGCGTGCGCCACGAGAGCCCGTGGGTCGGCGTCGCCATCGGCCTCGACTTCAACACCGAGTTCCTCCAGGACACGCCCGTCACGTTCGACGACGGCGTGCTCGTCGACGAGCACATGCGCACCGCCGCGCCGGACGTGTACGCCGCGGGCGACCTCACCCGCTTCTGGGACACCATCACCGACGACCTCGCGCAGAACGGCTCGTGGGGCTCGGCCAAGCAGCAGGGAACCGTCGCCGGGGCGAACATGCTCGCCGACGACCCCGGCGTCACGAAGGGCGACCCCGTCCCGGACGACGGCGAGACGTTCCGCTGGGTGTCCTCGTACTCCATCACCCACTTCGACTTCCCCTTCCTCTCATTTGGCTTCCCCACGGAGGGCGACGACAGCGCCGCGCGGAAGTACAGCGACACCGAGTGGCGCCGGCTCACGTTCAAGGACGGCAAGCTCATCGGCGGCGTCCTCATCGGCGACCTCTCCCCGCAGTCGAAGTACAAGCAGCTCATCCGCGAGGAGACGCCCGTCGCCGACCAGAAGGAGGTCCTCTTAGAGAAGTCCTTCGACCCCGAGAAGCTCGCGACGACGCCGCAGTAGACGGGTCGTCCCACGGCACCGCTGTTGGCCGCCCAAGCGAAGCCGTTTTCCTCGCCCGGCGCCGACGACCGGCCATGAGCGACGGCGGCAGCAGCGACATGACCCTCGCCTTCGAGCTCTCGGCGCTCGAGCGGCTGGCCCGCCCGGGCGAGGCGTTCGCCGACGCCCGCCAGTGGACCGAGTACGTCGGCGTCATCTCCGAGGAGCCGACCTACGTCGTCACCAACTTCACCCGGAAGCGCCGCATCCGGCAGGACTTCTTCTCCGGGCCGAAGGGGAAGCGGGAGTCCCTCGAGAGCGTCCGCGAGCAGTTCGACACCGCCCGCCACGTCTTCGTGGGCACCGACGACGCCGACCGCGAGATCGCCGAGTCGGTGGGGTGGGAGTACCAGGACGTCGAGACGGCCGCAGAGGCCGCAGGGTGGGAGCTGGGCGAGCCCGCGGACGGCGACGCCGCCGACGAGGCCGAGGTCCGCGACGACTGGCCCTAGAAGTCGTGACGTGGTAAGTGGGGAGTTCTCTCGCCCATACGTTCTGCTGTGTTCCTGAGGCCTTCGAGTCCAATGGAATCGCGACTGCCTCGAAAGCCCTCGTCCGTTTCCGGTCCCGGGACCCACGCTGCGCTCCTCGGCGCTCACTCCGTTCGCGCCTCCCGTGCTTGCGGGGTCCGGGTTCCCGGAATGGGTGGTCGGCTTCGCCGACCACCTCGTAACGTGCCGGCTTCGCCGGCACGCGCGACTCGCCCTTTCAGTCCGCCAGGAATCGGCTGTTCGGCCTGCAACACTCCTGGCGGACTGAAAGGGCAAGCGGCTCTCGGCCCCTCCCGGGCGTCGCAAGCACTGGAGTGACCGAGCGGAGTGAGGGAACGAAGGGCGCAGCAAGTCCCGGAGGGTCGAGAGCCGCGAGGGCTTTCGAGGAGACTGCGGTGATACAGTCGATGGGAGCAGGCTCATTGCCACACTCTCCTAGCAAGCATCGTCGGGCTTAACCGCCCCTCTCGCCTTTCGTCCCCGTATGGTCGACCCGCGGGTCCCCGACGACGTCGACGAGGGCACGGCCGACGCCGGCGAACGCGGCGGTGAGCGTACCGGCGACGGGGCCGACCCCGCCGACATCGGCTCCCGCACCCTCGCGCTCCCCTGCGGCGAGCGCCTCGACGCCGTCACCGGCGTCGACATGGGCCAGCGCGAGTTCTCGTGTGCGTGTGGCGACACCCACGCCGTCGTGATGGACGTCCACCCGCCCTCGCGCTTCGTCCCCGAGGACGTCGTGGCCGTGCTGCGCGAGGCCGTGGACGTCGCCGACGACGAGGGCGACTTCGGCACGCGGCACGTGATGGGGATGGTCCTCGAGGAGTTCCCGGAGGAGGTCGCGTCCGCCGACGTCGCCGAGGAGGGCGCGGCGGGCTACGCCGCGGTCTGGGTCACCGAGATGGACGCGCGCACGCTCCACGAGGTGGTCGTCGAGCTCCTCGTCGAGCTGATGGACCACGCCGTAAGCCACGCCGAGGACGAGGCCGTCGAGAGCGAGTTCGAGGAACAGCTCGCCGAGTTCGACGTCGAGGCATTCGTCGAGCGCTACCGGGCGGCGCGGGACCTCGAGGACGAACACGACAGTGTAGTTTGAATATTCCTTAAAATGGTACAATGTTATGATACTGTTCTAGATACCATGCTGGAGTGACGACGTTATATGCAGTAGCTTCTTTGTTCTCACAAAATGACCTAGTATCCTCTGCGGTCCCATCATATCCAGCCACATGATGGCCGATATAATCTATGTATGTACCACCATCGTGTTCAGTGAAAGTTGCACCACCAGAGTCACCATTTGCTGAAACCCCATTAGTTACAAATCCATAGTCAACCCCGTTGCCACTAGTAATAATATCACATCCGTTGTAAAATGTCTCCCGACTGTATTGCATCGCCACTTCATTTTTATGTTTTGTCCCCATTGTAAACCCACTTGCCCAGCCTTGCTTACTTACTAGAGTTGATGTGCTCAGTTCTTGAAGTCCGTCTCTTGTGTAATGAGACCACATGGTCCTGTATTGACCACCACCATCTTCATCAAACCAAACTTGGTCCTCAAATCCAGAGACTTGGCTGTTGGAGCCTACTTCAAATAGGGCCCAATCATCGGACCAGTCGCCTTTAACAACCTCCCCTATTCGTTGACCATTTTGGTCAACCCTTACATTTTTTCCAGGGTCACAGCCATAATTATACGGATAGTCTGTCACATGCGCTGCAGTCATCATATACCATTTCGAAGTCGATCCCATTTCTAAATGTGTGCATGCACAAGAGCCCTCACTTCCATGTCCAGCCTTGATTTTCACACCACCTGGCACTGGGTCAAAATTTTGGGTTCCTTTACAACCACCATTATGGGTTTGGAACACAGCAGGATATTCAAAACTGATTTGGACAGGTATATCATCAACTACATCAGGAATATCCGACACCCATTTATCAGGATGGACCCCGATATCTACTACCTGTTGTCTGTAACTCCCAATCCGGGCCCGACTCGGTGATAAACCGATGTTTGTCACAGCAGAGTTGGCCAAGAATTGGTCCTTCAACTTATACTTAACCTTCCTTACCCTAACAAAATTACGGTTGTAAACTGATTTTGGAAGAGTTTTTGTCTCGACGGGGCGGCCGAAATGATCCCTTTTAGTCGTAATTGTAACCCGAGACTTGGCCAGTGACGGGACGCTACTTAAGGCCCCAGTAGCTCCAAGACCTCCGAAAGTCTTCAGCAATCTTCGACGGGTTGGACCTATGATATGTAGCAAGAATTGGTCGAACCATAAAGTTTTGGGTGGTGTCAGGCACTGGTCAGTTACGGCTGACGTACGTCATACGAATCGCATCTCCAAGCAGCAAGCCTGTGTCGGCGGATTTCGGCCTCCACGTGGGTGGGTCTTCGGAAGAGGCCGCCGTCTCGGGGAAGGACGGGTCGTCAAGCACTGCAACGAGCGAAGCGAGTGAAGCGCGTAGCGTCCCGCCCGACCCGAGACAGCGTGGGATCGAAGATCCCACGAGCAACCGGACGCCACAGACGTCCGCCGGCGGCGGGGGCTTTCGGGGAACGTTATATTACTCGCAGTATTATCTGAACAGCGCCACATCAAGACCGATAAGATTCTTATCCTATCCTTCCATTCATTTAGTGGATTGATATTGAACAGGCGCAAATTAATAACAATTGTCGGAGTGGGGGGAGCGGGAGGGCTGACTCTCCAGCAGCTAACGGACTGTGAGTCACCAGACCCGACTTCACTCCAACGGACACCACTCGCCGGAACCGCTCCCCACGAATCCTACCGCCGGGGGCTCGACGAGGTCGAGTACGACACGGCGACGGACACCGTTCGGTTCCCGACGCTCGCAGGCCAACCCAAGGAGCAATGGGCGTCGGAACCGGTCGCCGAGTACGTCACTCATGTGTTCGACCGCCTGCTCGACCGGCGGCTCGAGGCGCTCCTCACCACCCGGCTCGGCGCGAGTGAAGCGGCCGTGGAGGCCACCTTCGACGGTGTCGACCGGCGTGCGGTCGTGACACTCCGACACTGGGTCCGCGACGGGTGTATCGTCACGACCCCCGACGTTTCCGTCGAGGATGTCGTCCCGCTCGTTCCATCGCGGGTCACGCTGACCGCCGTGCTGGACGGCCACAAAGTCACGGAGACTGTCCCCGCGGTGGTCCGCGAACGATATCGCACCGCTGCTGTGGCGGAAAGTGGGTGAGCACGCCCCTGTCGAAGGGACAGAACCGGCTACGGGACAGTAGTGGTCGTCGCGTTCGCCTGCGCCACCCACGCCGGCGCCTCCACGTCCGGGTTCGCCGCCGTGAGATCGAACGTGTAGCGCTGCCAGCCGTCCGCGAGCGGCGCCGGGACGGCGACGGTGGCGTTCGTGACGACGCCGCGCTCGCTGACGACGACCTGGCCGGTGGCGTTGTCGTGCCGGGCGGCGTCGGGGAAGCCCCACGCGACCACGTCGTAGACGATCAGCGTCGTCCCGTCGCGCTCGACGGCGTGGCTCGCCGCGAGGTCGCTGTTCTGGAAGAGCAGCGGGAGGCCCATCGGGCCACGGACGCGCTCTGTGGCGTACGCGCCGGTCGACTGCGACTGTGCCTCGCCCTCCACACCGTGGCTCGAGCTGATGTAGTGTGTCTCGCCGTCGAGGTACCGCTCGATCGCCGGAGCGCTGGCGTTCCAGTGCGCGACCCAGTGGAGTTGGCCGTCGGCCGCGTCGGACGCCAGCGTGAAGCGCTGGGCCACGGCGACGCCGCCGTCCTCTCCCTCCATGAAGGTCGACGCGTTGGCCGTGAACCCCTCCCCCTCGAGGGTCGCCGCCATCGCGTCGACGAACGCGGCGGCGTTCGCGACGCCGTCTGCGCTGGCGTGGTCGGGGTACTCCACGTCGGAGAGGGAGACCGTCGCCGTCGAGTCGCCGGAGCCGTCGCCGCCCGCACCGAACGCACCGGTGCAGCCGGCGAGGGCGGTCAGCGCGACGACGGCGAGGATGGTGAGTCTGCGGGGCACGTTCGGCGGTTGTTCCAGTTACAACATAAATCTATGTTACACCAGCTGACGGCAACGTAGCGAGGTCGAGGAGAGTCGTCGCCCGTGGCCGCCCAGGCATGGCCACGCTACTCGGGGACCCACGAGGGCGCCGTGACTTCCGGGTCCTCGAGTGTGAGCTCGACGGTGACGTGCGTCCGGTACGCCGACTGGGTGTCGCTGAACGTGACGTCGACGGAGTGGATGACACCCTGCTGGTCGACGACGACCTCGCCCTCGGCGGTCATCCGCGACGGGTTCGACGGCGGCGAGAAGCCCGTCACGTCGTACACGATGAGCGTCCGGTCGCCCGCACTCCGCGTCCCGGAGGCGGAGAGCGCCAGGTGCTGGAGGTGACGGACGAGCGTGTCGTAGGTCTGGGACTGCCAGTCGAAGCTACCCTTCTGCCTGACGCCGTCGGGCGTCTTCCGGTAGCCCGTGTCGCCGTCGTGGTACCAGCCCCAGACCTCGTCGGTGCCCGCCGTCCGGTCGAGGTCGTACTCGTACAGCGTCTTGTCCCCGGCGACGGCCAGGTCGACGGTGAGGGTGGACGTCGTCCCCGACGAGTTCGCCTCCTCGGTGGTGATGGTCATGGCGTACCCCTCACTTTCGAGCGTCGACCGCATCTGCGACACGAAGGCGTCGACGTCCGAGATGCCGTCGGCGCTCGCGTGCTCGGGGTACTCGACCGACGAAAGCCCGGACGACGACGCGGGCAGGGCGCTGCAGCCGGCCAGCGCGACCAGGGCGATCATGGCGAGGACGATGAACGTTCGCCTCATGTAAGGAGAGTTGGAATCCGCTTCACTTGAGTAC
This sequence comes from Halobacteriaceae archaeon, assembly GCA_042217215.1. Taxonomy (GTDB): domain Archaea; phylum Halobacteriota; class Halobacteria; order Halobacteriales; family Halobacteriaceae; genus JBDGTC01. Next base: position 2,357 of record JBDGTC010000003.1, on the reverse strand, counting down.
TGGGGCGCGGCGAATCAGCCCGGGACGCCCCGGCCGCTCCGCCACTCGCCGTACAGCCGCCACCCGATCCACGCGAGCAGGCCCGCGGCCGCGACCGCTCCGAGTACGGCGAACTGCCGGGGCCCGAGCACGGGGAAGTCCAGTTCCGGGCCGAGAGCGTGGAACCCGGCGCCGGCGGCGGCCGCCACCGCGCCGTCCCCCACCGGCACCCGTCCCTCCCGGACCGCCCAGCCGACCCAGGCGAGTGCGAGGCCGAAGAGTACGAACGGCGCCTCGAACACCCAGTAGACGAACGGGAACCCGGCGGTGGTGGTCGTCGTGAGCCGGTAGAACGATCCGTCGCGGACGAGCGCGTAGCCCGCTGACGTGTCCCCGGGGTACTCGAACCGGTCCGGCGCGTCCTCGTACCCGTAGATGGTGACCGACCCGTCCACCCTGCCGTACCGGTCGGGGCTCGACGAACGGAGGTCGGCCAGGGTCCGGTCTACGACCGCACGTGCGTCGTCCGGGAGGTCCTCGTAGCGCACGACCTCCTCGTAGCGCGACCGGTCGAGGGACCCGTCGCGGTACACGTCGGCCTCGTCGGTCGGCGTGACGGAGACGGCGACCTGCTCGCCCCAGTCGGCCATCGTCACCGGCGCGCCGGCCAGCGTGAGCGAGACGAGCAGGGCCGCGGCCGCGACTGCGAGGCGGACGTTCACGTTGCTCAATTGCCGTATCTCGATAAGTGTCTTTGGGGCCGGGAACCGCCGGGGCGGACGTATAGCACCTCGCCCCGGTGCTTTTCTCCGGCGCGCGCGAATACGAACGCGTGTTCCCCGACCTCCGGATGGTGCTCGCGGGCGCCGTCGGCCTCGCGGTGTTCCTCGCCGTCGCGCTCGGTGCCACCGCGGCCCTGGACCCACACGTCTGGCCGTCGGTGGTCGTCGGCGTCCCGGTGGGGCTCGCGGCGGGGGCGCTCGCGACCGGGCTGACCTGGCGGCTGCTCGGCCCGCCCGGCGACGCCGGCGGGGAGTGAGGCGGTCGACGCCGGCCGTCAGTCGTCGACGAGCCGGTAGCGGTAGGGGTCGCCGTCGAGGACCTCCACGTCGCCGTGGCGCGCCCGTCGGCCGAGCACCGTGGCGATGTGGTGGGGCGACCCGACCTCCTCGGCGACGTCGCTGTCGTGTTCCTCGAGCAGGTCGAGGACCTCGCGGGCCGTGAGCGGCTGCTCGGGCGACGCGTCGGCGACGACCGACCGGATTCGCTCGTACTCCCCCGTCGGCATGGCAGTCAACAAACGCCCCCTTCGGTAATAAAGGTATGGTACAGTGTCCCACAATACATCACCGCCGGCCTGCCGACGGGGCCCGGTGGCAGTCTCGCGGCGCTCCGGCCGGCCGGAGCCCGGCGAGACGGACCGCCGAACATGTCCCGATTCGCCGTCCTTATTACCCCGAACCGCGTCGCCACGAACAGCAATGAGCGCCGACGACGGCCGGACCATCCTCCTGATCGGGAGCGGCCCGATCCAGATCGGACAGGCAGCCGAGTTCGACTACTCCGGTGCGCAGGCCTGCCGGGCGCTGCGAGAGGAGGGTGCCCGAGTCGTCCTCGTCAACTCCAACCCGGCGACCATCATGACGGACCCGGAGATGGCCGACGAGGTGTACATCGAGCCCATCACGCCCGAGGCCATCGCCGAGATCATCCGGAAGGAGCAGCCCGACGGCGTCATCGCCGGGCTGGGCGGCCAGACCGGCCTGAACGTCACCGCCGAGCTCGCCGAGCAGGGCGTGCTCGAGGAGTACGACGTCGAGGTCATGGGGACGCCACTGGACACCATCTACGCCACCGAGGACCGCGAGCTCTTCCGCGACCGCATGGAGTCCATCGGCCAGCCGGTCCCGGGGTCGGTCACCATCGAGGACGTGAGCCAGGTCGAGGACGCCGTCGACGCGGTCGGCGGCCTCCCGGTCATCATGCGGACGACGTACACGCTCGGCGGTGCCGGCTCCGGCGTCGTCCACGAGATGGACACCCTGAAGGAGCGCGTGCGCAAGGGCATCCGGCTCTCGCGCAACGACGAGGTGATGATCACCGAGTCGATCGACGGGTGGGTCGAGCTCGAGTACGAGGTGATGCGCGACGCCGCCGACTCCTGCATCATCATCTGCAACATGGAGAACCTCGACCCGATGGGCATCCACACCGGGGAGTCCATGGTCGTCACGCCCTCCCAGATCATCCCCGACGAGGGCCACCAGGAGATGCGCGACGCGGCACTGGAGGTCATCCGCGAACTCGGTATCCACGGCGGCTGCAACATCCAGTTCGCGTGGCGCGACGACGGCACGCCCGGCGGCGAGTACCGCGTC
>JBDGTC010000088.1:0-11725 GCA_042217215.1 Halobacteriaceae archaeon | reverse complement strand
TCATCGCGGCCTCCTTCGTGAGGCTCTCGATGTCGGCGCCGACGAAGCCGTGGGTGTCCTCTGCGAGCTGACCGAGGTTCACGTCGTCAGAGAGGGGCATCCCGCGGGTGTGGATGCGGAGCACCTCCTCGCGGCCGGACTCGTCGGGCACGCCGATGTCGATCTCGCGGTCGAAGCGGCCGGGACGCCGCAGCGCGGGGTCGACGGCGTCGACCCGGTTCGTCGCGGCGATGACGATGACCTGCCCGCGCGCCTGGAGGCCGTCCATCATCGTGAGGAGCTGGGCGACCACGCGGCGCTCCACCTCGCCGGTGACGTCCTCGCGCTTGGGCGCGATGGAGTCGAGCTCGTCGATGAAGATGATGGCGGGGGACTCCTCCTTGGCGTCCTCGAAGATCTCCCGCAGCTGCTGCTCTGACTCCCCGTAGTACTTCGAGATGATCTCCGGGCCCGCGATGGAGAAGAAGGAGGCGGAGGTCTCGTTGGCGACGGCCTTCGCGAGCAGGGTCTTCCCGGTCCCGGGCGGGCCGTGCAGGAGGACGCCCTGCGGCGGCTCGATGCCGAGCTTCTGGAAGATCTGGGGGTGCTTCATCGGGAGCTCGACCATCTCCCGGACCCGCTGGATCTCCTTCTCGAGGCCGCCGATGTCCTCGTAGGTGATGCCGCCGCCGGTGCGCTCGAAGCCGGTGATGGGCTCCTCGCGCAGCTCGACCTCTGTCTCCTCGGTGACGAGGACGACGCCCTCGGGCTCGGTCTCGACGGCGATGAGCGGGATGGCCTGCCCCGGCGAGCGCATGAACGGGTGGTTCGTCGAGGACATCACGGGGACGATGTCGTGGTCGACGATGGGTCGCTTGAGGATCTGGCGCTTCACCATCCCCGCGGCGTCGCTCCCGAACTGCACCGAGGCCTCCTCGGGCGGCGCGAGGACGAGCGTCTCGGCCTTCTCGGCCTCGGCCTTCCGGATGGTCACCCGCTCGCCGATGCCGACGTCGGCGTTCTGGCGGGTAAAGCCGTCGATGCGCACCGTGTCCGTGTTCCAGTCCTGCCGGTCGGCGCGCCACACCTTCGCGGCGGTCGTCTCCGCGCCCTCGATCTCGATGATGTCGCCGGGACTGAGCTTCAGGTGCAACAGTGTGTCCGGGTCGAGTCGGGCGATACCCCGCCCGGAGTCGTTGGGGTACGCCTTCGCGACCTCGAGTTGCACGTCGGTCATGGCGTACCGTTCGCTCCGGCGACTTGAGGGTCTTTCCATCCCGGGGTCTCGGGCGCTTCCATGTGAGGTCCTAACACACGCCCCGCTTATTAGGCTAGCGGCAGTGTAGAATTGTGACGCTTCTCGGTATCGTCCGCCGGACACGGACCGCTTTTATCCGGCGCGGTGCTCGTCCCCGACATGCGGACGCTCGCTCTCGACGGCCGGACGGGTGCCAGCGGCGACATGCTCCTCGGCGCACTGCTCGACGCCGGCGCCGACCCCGACGCGCTCGCCCCGGCGGCCGACGTGCTCCCGGTGACCTACCGGGTCGAGCAGGTCGACCGCCAGGGGATCGCCGCCACGTCGGTGACGGTGGTCCACGACGACGCTGGCCGGAGCCATCCTGCTGGTCGCGATTACCACTCGAGTCACGACGACGACGCCCACGAACACGACGGCGCCCACGAACACGACGGCGCCCACGAACACGACGACCACGCGCACGCCGGCCCGGACGGTGCGGAGGGTCACGGCCCCGACCGGACGTATCCCGAGGTCAGGCGCCTCGTCGCGGACCTGGGGCTCCCGGCCGGCGTCACCGACGACGCGCTCGGGGTCTTCGAACGGCTCGCGCGCGGCGAGTCGGCCGTCCACGGCACCGACCTCGGGGCGACGACGTTCCACGAGGTCGGCGCCGACGACGCCGTCGCGGACGTCGTGGGCGTCGCGCTCCTGCTCGCCGACCTCGACGTCGACCGCGTGGTGACCGCGCCGGTCGCCACCGGCGGCGGCGAGGTCACGTTCAGCCACGGCACCTACCCCGTCCCCACCCCGGCCGTGACCGAGATCGTCGCCGGTGCGGACTTCGACGTCGTCGGTGGCCCCGTCGACACCGAGTTGCTCACCCCGACGGGCGCGGCGCTCCTCGCGCACTTCGCCACGGGCGTCGACTCGCTGCCGGCGATGGACGTCGACGCGACCGGGTACGGTGCCGGGGACCGCGAGCTCCCGGGACGGCCGAACGTCCTCCGCACGCTCGTCGGGACCACGACGGGCGCACTCGACCGCGAGCCCATCACCGTCCTCGAGACCAACGTCGACGACGTCTCGCCGGAGGTCCTCGGCGACCTCCACGAGAGTCTCGCCGCGGTCGGCGCACTCGACGTCTCGGTCGTCCCGCTCGGGATGAAGAAGTCCCGCCCCGGCCACCTCGTCCGCGTGGTGGTCCCGCCGGCCGACGCCGAGCGCGTGGCCCGCCGGCTCGCGGTCGAGACCGGCACGCTCGGCGTGCGCGACGCGGGCGCCACCCACCGCTGGACCGCGCGTCGCGAGAAGCGCACGGTCGCGGTCGACGTCGACGGCCGCGACCGCGAGGTGTCGGTGAAGGTCGCGCGCGACGCCGACGGCGTCCTCCTGGACGTGAGCGCGGAGTACGACGACGCCGCGGCGGTCGCCCGCGAGACCGACCGACCCGTCAGGTGGGTCATGGCGCGCGCCGAGACCGCGGCGCGCCAATCGCTGGCCGACGCGCCCGGCGGTGCCGACGCCGACGCGTAGTCAGGGCTCGTCGTCGGGTTGGTCGTCCGTCGACTCCGCCGTGGACTCGGTCGACTCCGCCGTGGAATCGCCCGCCTCCGGCGGGGGTTCGGCCCCGCCGTGAATCTCGAGTGCATCCTCGACCGTGAGGTCGCCGCGGGCCACCGCCCGCGCGAGCTCCTCCGTGATGGCGCGGTTCTCCGCCGACCGCTCGCGCGACCGGTCCTTGATGACCTGGAGTTCGCCGGCGGTCGGTTCCACGGTCCGCTCTTCGATCACCTCGCCCTCGAGGCGGGCGATGTTGACCGCGGCGAGCACGTCGTCCATCCCCCGTGCGCCAGTCCCGAGGTACGGCGTCGTCCCGGTCTCGTCGACCAGCTCGAGGCGGACGTCCTCGAGGGCCTCGCCGATGCGGGCGCCGGCGAGGCGCGCGCCGTCGCCGACGCGCACGACCGGGTCGACGGTGCCCTCGACCTCTGCCCGGACGGTCGCCGCGGCGTCCGCGAGCGGGACGTGGAACGCGGCGACCACGACGTCGCCCGAGAGCACGGCGATGCCGGGCCGCTCGCCCGGGTCCACGCCGACGACGGTCCGGCCGCCGCCCGCGCGCAACCCGGCGAGGGCCTCCTCGACCGCCTTCCGGACGGCGCCCGGCCGCGCGACGACGGTCGGGATCTCCGCGGGCACGTCGACGTCGTCGTCCGGGCCCACGAGCACCGCCCGCGTGCCCTCGGGGAGGGGCTCGTCCGGCTCCACGGTGGTGAACGCCACGCCGCGCTCCCGGAGCTGCTCGACCGCGTCGTGGTAGACCTCGAAGTCCCGCGTTGCCAGGACCAGCACGGCGGTGAGTTCGGCGCCCCGGGTGAAAAGCGGGTCGCCCGCGGGGCCGTCGGGGGTCCGGACGCCCGGGCGCGGGTTCGCTCCGAGAGCTTTTACCGACACGCGAGGTAGTGGCGTCCGTGACGGACCGACGCGACGACGCGGCGCCGGGGGCCGGGTCGACCGAGGAGGGGACCGCCGGCTCGGCGGGGACCGGCGCGGAGGGGACGGATGGGGTCGTCCCCGACGGCACCGGGTCCCCGGTCTCCACCGGCTGCGGGTCCATCGACGACCTCCTCGGCGGCGGCCTCGAGCGCGGGGTCGTGACGCAGGTGTACGGCCCGCCCGCGGCGGGCAAGACCAACCTCGCGCTCTCGGCCGCCGTCGAGGTGGCCGCGACCGGCGGGACCGCACTCTACGTCGACACTGAGGGGCTCTCCGCCGACCGTTTCGGCCAGCTGCTCGCGGCGCGGACCGACGACCAGGCGGCGGCCGCCGAGCGCGTCGTCGTCTCGAGTGCACTCGACTTCGACGAGCAGGAGGAGGCGGTCCGCGACGCGACGGAGCTGGCGCCGCGTGCGGACCTCGTCGTCCTCGACAGCGCCACCGGCTTCTACCGCCTCGAGCGCGGGAACGACGACGGCGAGACGCTCCGCGCCGTGGGGCGTCAGGTCACCCACCTGCTCTCGCTCGCGCGGCGCCACGACCTCGCCGTGCTGCTCACCAACCAGGTCTACGCCGACCCCGAGTCCGAGAGCGCGACCGCGAAGCCCCTCGGCGGGCACACGCTCGAGCACTGGACCGCGACGGTCCTCCGCCTCGACCGGTTCCGCGGCGGGCGCCGGCGCGCGACGCTGCGCAAGCACCGCTCGAAGGCCGCGGGCGAGACGGCCGAGTTCCGCATCACCGACGCCGGCATCGAGTCGGCCGAGCGCCGGTAGGAGGGGCCGGCGTGTGTGGTCGGTCGGGGAGCGTCCCGGTCGACGTGATCCGCCGACTCAGATCTGACCGAGCTTCCGGAGGAGCTGTCCGCGGTACTCCTCGTCGCTCCGGACGCCCTTCATCTCGAGGACGTTCCGCTCCAGCTTGTCGAGGGCGACGCGGAACGCGCTCTCCGCGCCGTACCCCTCGCCGCTCCCGGCGGCCTGCCCGCGGTTGGTGCGCAGCCGGACCTGACACCGGATGAGCGGGGTGCCCCGCAGGCGCTCCTTGTGCTTGTGGAAGCGGACGTGGGCGTGTTGCACCTGCATCTCGGAGTACTTGTCGGCGACCGTCTCGACGCTCTCTCTGATCTCCTGGCGGGTGAGCACGTCGAGCAGGTCGATGTTCGTCACCTGGACGTCGAGGTGGTCCTCCTCGGTGTAGGAGAGCGCGCGGAGGACGTCGGTCTTCGTCACCACGCCCTCGACCACGCGGTCGTCGTCGGCCGGGGTGACGACCAGCCCGGAGATGTCGTGCTCGAGCATGTGCTCGACGGCGCGCTCGACGGTCCCGCCGGTCTCGATGGTGCGGACGGGGCTGGACATCACGTCGTAGGCCGGCAGGTCGAGGATGCGCTCGATCTCGCCCGCCCGGTCGCCGACGGTCGCCTTCTGCATGTCGCGGACCACCACGTCCACGACGTCCCGCGTGGTGACGATGCCGCTGAGGTAGCCGTTGTCGTTGCGCACCGGGAGCCGCGAGATGCCGTGCTCGCGCATGAGGTTGATGACGCGGCCGACGGTGGTGTCCTCGGCGACCACGACGGGGTCGTCGCTGTAGATGTCGCCGACGGTGAGGGCGTCGAGGCTGTCGAGGACCGCCGACAGGATGTGGTCGTCGGTCACGATGCCCCAGAGCGACTCCCCCTCGAACACGGGCGCGACGGTGGTGTTGCCCTCGACGAGCATCCGCGCCACGTCCCGGATGTCGGCGTGGCGATCGATGCGGGGCGCGGAGCGAACGAGGGTCGACACCTTCGCGTCGTCCTCGACGTGGGACTGGAGGAGCTGCTTCTGGGTCACGATACCCTCGTAGGCGCCGTCGTCCACGACGACCACGCCCTTGGGGTTCTCCTCCTCGAAGAGAGAGCGGAGCTTCGCCAGTCGCTCGTCGGTCTCGATCTCGACGAACTCGTCGGTGGCGATGTCGGCGATGTCCATTGAACTACTCACACCGCGAGGTTGGCCCGGACGGCTATTCAACCTTGTTGAGGGTCCCCGAGGGGAGTGGCGACCCCGCCCGCCGTGCCCCGCGGCGGCCTCAGCCGTACGCGTCCCGCCACCCGTTCCGGTCGCCACCGGCCGGCGTGCGCTTCTTGCGCTCGCCGGCGGCCGTCTCGAAGTACATCGTCTGTTCGGGAGCGTCGGTGACGTCCAGGAGTGCGCAGTGGCCGAGCTCGTGGGCGAGGACGCTCGTCACGTCGTACGCGTCGGACTCGGCGAGCGGCGACACCGTCCACGGGTGGTCCGGGTTCAGCGTCACGTCGAGCTCCTGGAGGTCGGGGGTCCCGGACGTCCACTGCCAGTGTGCGCGGGCCAGGGCGTCGTCGGCCAGCGGCTCCCACACCACCTCGTTGGTGCCGTTGCCCGTCGTCGCGTCCGTCAGTTCCCCGTCGAGGGTCGGCGTCGCGAAGACAGTCGCCGCTCCGTCGACGCCGTTCCACGCGTCGAACGCGTCCCGCACGGCCGCCTCGACGGCGGCCTCGTCGAGCCCCGGCGGGAACGTCGAGGGCCCCACGGCGAACTCGACCGGCGGGGGGGAACCGGAGGCCGTCCTCGTGCCGGCGGTACTTCTGGCCGGGCGGTGCCGGGCGCTCGCGCGGTCCGCTCGGCGCCGCCACCGCGGCGCGGTAGTGGGAGGCGCTCGCGACTGACATCCCCTGTCCGCCGCAGCCGGCGAGCGTGCCGACCGCGACGGCGGTCGCTCAGCCCCCCGACGGCTCGCAGGACCGCCCGCCGCTCGCGGCCGCCCGCGGTGACTCGCTCGGCTGTCATCGCTCGCTCCTCCGGTGGGGTGGCCCCTAACGTGGGCGCCTAAGCCCCGACGAGCGGCCGACCCGTCCGCGCGGTCCCCTCGGCCGGCTCCTGTTCGGCCGTCTCCCGCTCCGACGGCCCCTCTCACAAGGGAGGGAACTTACCGCGTGACCCCGGTCTCCAGCGACGGCCGCGTCGCGTGGCGGCCGCCCCACGAGCGCGTGCCCATATTGATGTGGGACCCCGTGTCCCGCGTCCTATGATGATAATGGGTGCGCCTTTTCTCTCGCCGGACGACGAGTCACACGTGACGACCGACGCCCCCTCCGCCGACTCCACGGACTGTCCCTCCTGTGGCTCCCGCGGCCCTGCCGTCGTGCCGGCCGACCCCGAGGCCGCCGACGGGAAGGTCTGGGCCGACTGTCTCGACTGTGGCGAGCGATTCCTGGTCCACTACCGATGGGAGGGGTCCCGGTAGAACCGGGCTGCGAATCCGACCTCGTTGTGCGCCTCGTGGAGTCTGCTGTCGACGACAACCGGGTGTTCCTCGGGCGAGCCGCGCCCGAGTTCCGTCGCTGCCTCGTCCGTGTCGAACACGCGCACGCGTCGCCGTCAGGTCTCGCCTCCGACCCGACCACGGCGGTCCGGTCCGCGCGGTGGATCGACCACGCGGGGACGCCGTCGGCGACCTGCTCGTCGGTCCAGTACCTCGCGTTCGGGCGGTGCGGGGAGTGGCCCGCGGGGGACGGTGCTCCCGGCCGCTGTCGGCCCCGCCGACGCGGTCGTCGGTGGCTCCGTCGTCGCCACGGGCGTCGTCGACGTGGCGGGTCCGTCGCCGGGAGCGTCCCCGACGGGGTCAGCCCCGCCGGAGCCGGACGGACAGCACGGCGAGCGCGAGCGCGCCCGCCGCGATGACGAGGAACTCGGCGGACACGCCGCCGAGGAGGTCGCCGGCCGCCGCGAGGTCCGGACCGCCGGAGCCGCCACCGCCGGCGGTCGCCGTGGGGACCTCCGCCGTCGCGGTCGGGTCGACGGTCGTGGTCGTCGCCGGGGACGCGGTCGCGTTCCCGCCCGACGTCGCGGGAGCGTGGTCGACGGCGTCGGTCGGTGCCGCGGTGGGGTCGGGGGTGGGACGCGCCCCGCCCGACGGTTCGTTCGCCGTCGGTGCGCCCGTCCCGGCGCCGGCGGTGGCGTCCGGGCTGTCGGCAGTCGCCCCGGTACGGTCCGGGGTCGGCGTCAAGCGCACCTCCTCACCGGCCGTCCCCGCGGACGCGCGGGTCGTCGTCCCCGGGTCGGCCGGGCCGGGTGCGGGGCCGCCGTCGGCGCCACCCGGGGACGGCCCGTCACCGAACGGCGGGCGGTCGGTGAGGTACTCGAGGCCGCGGTCGAGCGCTGCCCACGCGACGCCGACGAGGGTGACCGCGCCCACGAGGCGCGCGAGGAGCGTCCGGAACGTGCCCTCCTTGTCCCCGCCCGCGAACACGACGAGGGACTCGTCGGTCGGCGCGTACACAGTCATCTCCGTCCCGCGCTCGGAGTACCACGTGTCGACGGCCTCGACGAGGCCCGCGTCGCGGAGGTTCTCGAGGTGGTAGGCCGCGTTCTGGACAGACGTGTCGACGGCGTCGGCGAGGTCGGAGGTCGTCGCCGGCTCCTCGTGGAGCGCGGCGAGGATGGCGCGCGCCGTGTCCGAGGAGAGCGCCGCGAACACCTCGTCGGCCACCTCGTCGTCGACGTCGACCAGCCGGGGCGACCGCTGGTCGTCGAGGTCGACCGGCGACCGGAAGGGGAACAGGCGGGACATCTGACCCGTGTGTGCGGAGGATACCGGTGTGAGGACTAATAGCTTTCCTGCCGTAACACGTCGGTCGTCGAACCCGGTGTGTGGACCGCGTCGAACCCCGCCTACGCGGGGACGACCCGGTAGAGGCCGGCCCTCCGGCCTCCGGACAGGACGTGAATCTCGCCGTCGTGGCGGGCGATCGAGCGCAACTGCGTGAGCGAGTCCCCGCCGTCGGCCACTGAGAGGTACCGCGTCTCCCAGAGCCCCTCGTCGGCCGGCGTGGCGACGAACAGGTTCCCGCGGGCGCTGTAGTCGCCGAAGACGTACCGGCCGCGCAGCCCCGGGAGGGCGTCGCCGCGGTAGATGTTCCCGGCGATGACGGAGATACCGCGCAACTGCGTGCCCGAGTGGCTGTACTCGATGACCGGGTCGCGGAGGGGCTCGCCGCCCCGCACCGAGGGTGGCGTGGCGGCGGGACAGGTGTCGCTCCGGAAGCAGTGGGTCCCCTCCAGCACGTTCCAGCCGTAGTTCCCCCCGCTCTCGACGAGGTCCACCTCCTCGTAGCGGTTCTGGCCGACGTCGCCGGCGTAGAGGTCCGCGCCGTCGACGGCGAGCCGCCAGGGGTTCCGGAAGCCCCACGCGTAGTGCTCGTCGCGCCCGGTCCGCCCCACGAGGGGGTTGTCGTCGGGGACGCCGTAGCCGCCGCGCACGCCGTCGGTCCCGTCGCCGATGCTGCCGTCCGCGTTCCGGCCACCGCCGCGGTCGCTCGCGTCGACGTCGAGCCGGAGCACGCTCCCCAGCAGGTTCTCGACCACGTCCTGGCCGTTCCCGCCCGGCGCGGAGTCGTACCAGTCCTCGACGTGCCCGTCTCCCTTGTCGGCGCCCGCGCCGCCGTCGCCGACGCCCACGTAGAGGAACCCGTCGGCGCCGAAGACGATGGAGCCGGCGTTGTGATTGGCCTGGGGCTCGGGGATCTCGAGGACCGTCCGCTCGGACCCGGCGACGACCGAGCGCCCGTCCGCGCCGACCGCGAACTCCGCGAGCACGAAGGTGTGGCTGTAGGACGCGGGCGTCCCCGTGCGCCGCGGCGCGGAGTAGCGGACGAACAGTCGCCGGTTCTCGTCGAACTCCGGGTGGAGCGCGATGCCGAGCAGGCCACGCTCGCCCCCGGCGACGACCGCGTCCCGCAGGTCCAGCAGTGGGGAGCCGCCGAACCCGTTTCGCCGGTGGACGCGTACGACGCCGGCCTGCTCGGCGACGTACCGGCGGTCCGGGGCGGGCCACACGACGTCGACGGGCGCGTCGAGACCGGTCGCGACGGGCTCCAGTCCGACGGCGTCGGGGGGTGGCTGGTTGGGCGTCAGGTTCGGGTCGACCGAGGTGGTGGTCGTCCCGTCGCCGGTGGCCGTCCGGTCGCCCGTCGCGGTACCGACCCCGGCGGTCGTGGTCCCGCCACCGCCGGTCGTTCCACCCCCGTGGGTCGTGGGCCCGTCGCCGTCAGTCGTCGGCCGGCCGTCGTCTCTGGGGAGTCCACAGCCCGCGAGTCCTGCGGCGGTGGCGGCGAGGAGGGCGCGGCGCGTGGGCGCTCGTCGTGGCACGCTCGCCCGTCGCGGGCCCCCGTCATCACGTTTGGGGCACGACCACGGGCGCTGTTCAGATAATATTGTGAGTAATACAGCGTCCCCCGTAAGCCCCCGGGCGCTCGACTCGGGCGGCGCTCACGGCTCCGACGTTCGCGCAAAACGAGGCGACTTCGGCGCCTCGCGCTCGCTGCGCTCCTCGCTCCGCTGCGGTGCTTCCGTCGCCGTCCGTCGTCGAGCACCCGGCCCCTTTCGAAGTCCCACCCTCGTGGATAACGAAATCCGCCGACACAGGCCCGTCTCTCAGGGGTTCGAATCGCATGACGTGCGTCAGCCGTAACTGAACAGTGCCCGACCACGGTGGGCAGCCGGACGACCGTCACCCGCCCGATCCGTCCCACCGCTCGTCGAGGTCGGTGTACCACGCGAACGTCCCCGCCGGCTCGTCCGCCGACGAGGGGTACGGGACGACGGTCAGCAGGAACTCGCGGACGCCGGTCACCGTCTGCCGCTCGACCTCTGCGAGGACCGTCTCGCCGGCCTCGGCCCGGCGACGGAACTCCCGGTGCTGGCTGCGGTCCGCCTCCGGCACGAGGACCTCGTCGACGAACTCGCCGTCGATGTCGGCCTCGTCGTACCCGAAGGCCCGCTCGAACGCGTCGTTCACGTCGACGACCCGGTGGCCCTCGTCTGCAATCTCCGCGGCAAGGGCCGGCCCGGGGGCGTTCTCGAACAGCGCCCTGAAGCGCTCGGTCGACCGCTCGAGCTCGGCGCGCAACTCGTGGGCCGAGATGGCGTGGGCGAGGTCGTCGCCGAGTTCGGCGAGGAGGTCCCGCTCGGGCGCGTCGAGGTCGCCTGACTCCTCCACGAACGCGACGAGGTGGCCGTAGGTCGTCGACCGGTGGACGAGCGGGACGACGGCCAGGGCGCCGTGCCCCCGGTCGCGGGCGAGCGCGCTCACCGGCCCGGTGCCCTCGTCGACGTCGCGCCGGACTGCGAGCGTGTCGCCCTGCGCGTCCCCGTCGGCGTCACCGCCGCCCGTGTCGGCAGCGTCCTGGACGACGTCCCCGGGCCCGACGCCGCCGTCCACGCCGACGAGGAGCCCCGCGAGCCGTGGCGGCCCCCCGTCTGCGTTCCCCCGCGCCTCGCCGCCGACCGCCGCGTCGACGGCGCCCTCGAGGCGCGCCGCGTCGCCACCGACGCACTCGGCGACCGACACCGCCCCGGTCTCCCCGTCAACGCGCGTGACCGCGACCAGACTGTACGGCTCGGCGTCGGCCAGTAACTCGCAGACGCGTCCCTCGACCGCGGTGCGCGACTCGGCGCGAACGAGCGCCTGGTTGACGTCGCTGGCGAGCGTCCGCACCCGGTCGAGGGCGGCGGCCCGGCGCTCCGAGCGGAACTGCTCGACGGCGTTTTGCACGCGGTTCGCGAGCAGTTCGTACTGCTCGGTTCCCGGGCGCTTCTGGAGGTAGTCGGTGGCCCCGGCGGTGATGGCCTCGCTCGCGACGTCCTCGCTCCCCTGTCCCGTGAACAGGACGAAGGGCAGGTCCGGCCGTGACTCCCGGACCGCACGGAGGAACTCGACGCCGTCCATCCCCGGCATCTGGTAGTCCGAGACGACGCAGTCGACTGACTCGCGCTCGAGGCGGTCGAGCGCGTCCCCGGCGCTCGTCTCCGTCACGACCTCGAACTCCTCGTCCGCGCGCTCCAGAGCCGTGGCCGTGAGGTCACAGAACGCGGCGTCGTCGTCCACGTGGAGGATTCGCACGCCGGCCATCCCCGGCAACTTTGCCCGCAACCGGAAAAGGCCTTTTATCAGTAGGCGAACATGTCTGTCGGTCCGCCGCCGGCC
>JBDGTC010000098.1:0-11750 GCA_042217215.1 Halobacteriaceae archaeon | reverse complement strand
ACCTCATCGCGCCCGACGAGGCCGTCGACGACGAACTCATCAAGGGCCCCAACATTGCCGACGTCCCGCTCAAGGACCCCCTCGAGTCCGACGTCGGTGGCGAGGCCCTGCTGAAGATGGACGACAACATCACGACCGACCACATCATCCCGGCCACGCAGGACATCCTGATGTACCGGTCGAACATCCCGAAGCTCTCGGAGTTCACGCTCTCGCGGGTCGACGAGAGCTTCGCCGACCGCGCCCTGGAGGCCGACGGCGGCTTCCTCGTCGCCGGCGAGAACTACGGCCAGGGCTCCTCCCGCGAGCACGCCGCGATGTGCCCGATGCACCTCGGCGTCGAGGGCGTCCTCGCGCAGTCCTTCGCCCGCATCCACAAGGCCAACCTGTTCAACTTCGGGCTCGTCCCGCTCACCATCGACGAGGAGACCTACGACCGCATCGAGCAGGGCGACGACGTCGAGATCGTGGAGGACGTCGCCGCGGGCGTCGACGCCGGTCGCGAGCAGTTCACCGTCCGCGTGAACGACGAGTGGGAGGCCACCGCGGACCTCGACGCCTCCGGGCGCGAGCGTGCCATCCTCTCGGCGGGCGGCAAGCTCCCGTGGACGAAGCAGCAGGCCGGCGGCGCGAGCGGCGCGGCGCCCGCCGACGACTGACGCGTTCACCGCTCGCGGGAGACGCCACCTCCCCGGTCGCGTCGGTCCTCGGTTGCGTCCACCGCCCGTCCACGGCATCGCCCCCGGCCGCGGGAGCCACCAGCCTCATGCCCCGGCACCGCCTACCGCCACGCGTGACCGTCCCGGAGACGGCGCCACCGGTCGAGGTCCGACGTGCCCTCCGAGCCGACCTGCTCGACGTCCTGCGCATCGAGCGGGCGGCGTTCCCCGAGCCGTGGCCGTACTCCGCCTTCGACCGCTTCGTCGGCGAACCGGGCTTCCTCGTCGCCGACCACGAGTCCGCGGAGACGCCCGCGGTCGTCGGCTACGTCGTCGCCGACGTCGTCTCGACGCCCGCCCGCGACCTCGGGCACGTCAAGGACGTCGCTGTCGCGGCCGACCACCGCGGCGAGGGGGTCGCGACCCGCCTGCTCGCCGACGCGCTCGACCGCCTGCGGGACCAGGGGGCCGACGCCGTGAAGCTCGAGGTCCGCCGGTCGAACGCCCCCGCCCGCGGGCTCTACGAGGCCTTCGACTTCTCCCGCTCGGCCACGGTGCCGGGCTACTACCGGGACGGCGAGGACGGCCTCGTCCTCACGCGCGACCTCTGAGCGGAGCCCACCGGTCGAGGTCGCCGCGTCATCTCCACGCCACACCGCGAGCGTCACGGCTTTGGACGCGGGGACGGAGTCACCCCCATGGGCTACGCGTGTCCCGTCTGTTCGGACCCGCAGGCCGACGGGGAGCACCTCGCGAACCACCTCGCGTTCACCGCCATCGGCGGCGACGACGCCCACGAGGCGTTCCTCGACGAGACCGTCCCGGACTGGGGCGAGCGCGATCCGGCCGCGCTCGCCGACGCCGTCGTGGACCACGCCGAGGAGGTCGATCTCGCGCTCGGCAGCGACGGCGACGGCGAGCGGGCACCGGAGGCGAACCACGACGGCCACCCCGGCCACGGAGCGGTCGACGCCACCGGACGCGGCGACCGCGGCCGACCCGACCTCGAGGACGCGCTCGCGGATCAGACCGGCTACGGCCGGGACCGCGGGCACCTCGACGCGGACGCCGCGGACGTTCTCGCCGAGGCCCGCGAGCTGACGGCGCGGATGCGCGGGGAGTCCCCCGCCGGGGACGCGAGCGGATCGGGTGACGACGACCAGGTCGGGGACGACGCGTCGAGCGAAACTGAGTAGGGCCGGCGGCCCGCGCACCCGGTATGGAGACGCGCGGGCGACTCGCCCCCGAGGACGAGGCGGCGCTGCGGGAGTGGTGGGCGGCGACCGGGACCGTCGCGCAAACCGTCACCCGCGAGGCGACGCGGGCGATGGGCTTCGACCGCGACGAGTACGAGGAGCGTGTCACCCCCGACGTCGTCGGGACGGCCCACGAGGCGGCCTTCGCCTCGCTGCTCGCCGTCGAGGTGGGTGACCGCGCGGCGTACGAAACCGCACTCGCCGACGCCGACCCGGCGGACGTGACCGAGCACGGCAGTCAGCACGTCGACCGCGTGGCGTGGCACGTCGCGCCGGTCGCCGACGCCGCCGTCGCGGCCACGTTCCAGGACGAGGCCGACGCCGCCGTCGCCACGCTCCGACGGCAGGCGATGGGCGGGCTCTACCGCCCGCTGCTCGCCGACCTCGGCCTCGTCGACGGGACCCCTGGACCGGACGCCGACGGCCAGGAGGCGGACACGTGACCGGCGAGAAGGGCGACCCCCGGGACGAGGGGCCACTCGCCGACCGCGACCCCTGGCCGGTGCTCGAGTCGCGCGTCGAGTACGACACCGGCTGGTACGACGGCGGCTACGACCGCGTCGAGCAGCCCGACGGCACGGCGAAGCGGTACTACTGGGCCGCGCTCGACCCGGCGGTGGTCGTCGTGCCGCTCCTCGACGACGAGGTGGTCTTCGTCGAGCAGTACCGGCCAGCCATCCGGGCGCACTCGCTGGAACTGCCGGCGGGCATCGTCGAACCGGTGACGGGAGACGAGGGCCGGCCCGGCGCTCGCGAGCCCGACGGGCCGTCGACGCGGGGCGTGGACGGCGGCGACGCCTTCGAGGCCATCACCGAGCGGGGTCGCGAGAGCTACGCCGCGGCCGGGCGGCGGGAGCTCCGGGAGGAGACCGGCTACGACGCCGCGGCGGTCGAGACCCTCGAGACCTGCTGGTGTGCGACGGGCGTGCTCAGACACCGGCGCGGCTACGTCGTCGCGACGGACCTCGAGCAGGTGGGTCGGGACCTCGACGAGAACGAGTTCCTCTCGGTCACGACGCGGCCCCGCGAGGACGCCCTCGAGACGGCGCGGGAGCCGCCGGTCGACGACGCCACCCTCGAGGCCCTGCTCCTCGCTGCGGCCGACGGCTACCTCTGAGGCCGCCGACCCGGCGCCACTCGCCGTGCACGGCGACCGCGACGTTTATCGGGCTCACGGCCTCCGACACGGACATGGACGGCGAAATCGCCCCGGCGGCCGTGGCCGACCTGCTCGCGACGTGGCGCGAGCGCGAGTCGCCGGCCGGCTACGTCGTCGACGTCCGACCGACCGAGGACTTCGAGCGGTACCACATCCCCGGGAGCGTCTCGATCCCCTTCGGCCGACTGCCGGGATCGGTGGAGCGACTCGCCGGCGCGGAGCGCGTCGTGACGGTCTGCCCGCACGGCGTCTCGAGTGTCGGCGCCGCGCGCGTGGTCGCGGGCTACGAGGGGCTCGCCGACGGCGCGACGGTTAAGAGCATGGCCGGCGGGCTCGCGGCGTGGGAGGGAGAACTGGTCGACGCCGACGGCGAGGTGGTCCGGGCGTCGGCGGCGCCCGGCGCGATCGACGCGACGGACGAGGGAACGGGCGGCGCGCCACTCGACTGAACGTCCGATTCGCGGCTTTACGAACGAAAGCAGCTGGACGAACGATCGCAACGCTCGACGTACGGCGGAGAGTCGGTCAGGTCGAGGCCACGTTGAAGCCCTTGTCGCGGAGGAAGTCCTCGATGCGACCCGTGTGGTTGCCCTGGAGTTCGATCTGCCCGTCCTCCACGGTGCCGCCACAGGCGAACTTGGACTTCAGCTCCGACGAGAGCGAGTCGAGGTCGACGTCGCGGGGGTCGAAGCCGTCGATGACCGTTACCTCCTTGCCGTATCGGCGCTCGTCGATGCGGATCTGGATCTCCTGGGACTCCTTCGCGACGTCCTCGCAGACGCAGAGTTCCTCGGGCAATCCGCACGTCGAGCACACTTCTGCCATTACGTCTCGGCCTACGAAAGGACCGTATTAAACACTGTCGCCGGGGGACCGCACGGCGGCGCCGTCGGCCACTGGCGCCCGTGTCGACGGGGACGCGCGGTGCGAGCCCAGGACGCTCAGCGGTCGGCCACGACGTCGGCCGCGAGCTCCCGGGCCCGCTCGGCGTCAGCCTCGCTGACCGTCCCCGCGTACCGCGCCCGCTCCCGGATGGCGACGAGCTCCCGGACCCGCTCGTCGGCGTCGATCGCCGCGAGGTAGGCCCGCACGGTCTCGCCGGATCGCCGCTCGCGGGTTCGGCGACCGAGGACGTACATCGCGCGCTCGAAGGCGCCCTCGACCCGCTCAGCGGGTGGGGCACCGCGAGGCTGGATGCGGACCCAGGCGGCGCGGTAGGCGCGCACGGCCGCACCGGAGCGGCGGGCGCCCGCCGCCAGGCCGACCAGGAGGACACCCCACAGGGCGAGGGTCTCGAGGGGCGGCACGGCGAACGGCGGTCCGCCGGCCGGTGCCGACACGGTGTCCACGCGTCGCGTGGTCGCCGTGACCGCCGCGGTGGCCGTGGAGGGCGGGTCGACCGGCGTGAAGGTCCTGTACCCGATGGGCACCTCGCCGGGTGGCACCGTCGGGCCGGCGGAGGGGGTCGGCACGACCACGGACCTGAGCTGACGGGTCGTGGTGGTCGGGACGAAGGTGCCCTCCGCGCTCCCCGCGGCGTCGACGCCCTCGACGCCGGACGCGCGGGCCTCCGCGAGCAGTTCGCGCTCGGCGGCGCGCCGGGGGGTCGCGGGCGTCGGGTCGAAGCGGTGCCACCCCGCTCCGGGGAAGTAGACCTCGACCCACGCGTGGGCGTCGAGTCCGCGGACGACGAACGTGTCTGCGTCGACGCGCTGCCCGCTCGTGTACCCGACGACGTACCGGGCAGGTACGCCCTGTGTTCGCAGCATCGTCACCATCGCCGACGCGAAGTACACGCAGTAGCCGGCCTCCATGTCGGTGAGGAACTGACCGGCGATGTTCCCGCCGGGATCCGGGACCGACAGCGAGTATCCCTTGGTGGCCTCGAGCCAGCGCTCGACCGCCCGCGCCGCCTCGTACGGGTTGCTCGCGGTGGCGGTGACGTTCGCCGCGAGGGCCGACACGGCGTCGGGGGTGTTCGCCGGGACCTGAGTGTACCGCTGGGTGACCTCGGCCGGGTAGTCGGTCCCGGCCCGCGCGAGGGCGGCCTCGTCGGCCGTCGGGACCAGGCTCTCCACGGTGTACTGCTCGCCCGGACGGAGGACGTCCCGGGGCCGGAGCGCACCGAGCGAGTCGACGGTCGCGTCGACGCCGTCGACGCGGTACGGCGTGGCCGCGGCGGGGAGCGCACGCAGTGGCGCCCGGGCCTCGACGGTCTGTCGCAGCAACGCTCGCTCGCCGGGCGGCTCGGGCAGCGTCCCCTCGACGGGGGTGGAGCCCGTCCCCGACTGGAGCCACCGGGAGCCCGTGAACCGGTCGTACGGCGCGACCCGCCAGTACCGCGGCCGCTCGGCGTCCACGACGAAGCGCACCGCCGCCGACTGGGTGAGCGAGCCGCCGACGGAGACCGAGTCGTCGGCGCTCACGAGGTGGTTCTGTGCCGCCGACTCGTCGAGGTCGAGCGGGGACGCACCGCCGCCCGGGACCGCGCTGACCGTCGCGGCGGCGAGGATGACGAGCGCGAACGTCGCCGCGAGGACCTCGAGCTGGTCACGGCCACCGTCTGCCCGCGACAGCGCGCCGAACGCGAGGACGCTCGCCGCCGCGAGCACGCCGACGAGGGTCACCGTCGGACCCGCGTCGCCGGTGAGCACGAAGAACCCGAGCGTGAGACCGGCCACCGCCGCCGCGTTCCCGTACTCCCCGCGGGCACCGAAGAACCAGGCGAGGAACGTCGGTCCCGGAGCGACGGCGGTCGCCCACAGCCCGGCCTCGACCAGCTGGAGCGCACGGTAGCCCGTGAGCAGCGCGAGGGTGTCGGCCACGACGTCGCCCACGGTGAGCGACTGCCGGATGGACGGCGGCAGGGCGAGGAGGTAGAGCCCCAGCCCGGCGACGAGCAGCCCGCCCGCCACGCTCACCGCCGCACGCCGGCGGAGCGTGGCGCCCAGGACGACGCCGAGGGCGAGCGCACCGCCCGTGACGGCGACGAACGCGGTCCGGCCCCCGACCACGGCGACCACGTCGTAGAGCGTCGCCAGGTACGCCCCGGTGACGACGGCGAGTGACGCCAGCGCGGCGAGGCGGAAGGGACCGCTCGAGCCGGCCTCGACGGCCTCGTCGACGATGGCCCACCGTCGGAGTGTGGCGACCGGCCCCCGGGACTCGGACGCGGGTCGGTACGCCCCCGGTCGGGTCCGGCTCACGTCACCACCCCGTACTCGCCGACCACGTCGGCGAAGGCGTGCGTGTCGCCGCCGAGCACGACCTGGACCCCGGGGGCGACCGCGGAGGCGCGCACGGTCACGTCTGGCTCCACCGCGAAGTCGCGCTCGTCGTCCGAGCCGCCGCGGAAGCGGGCCAGCGCGGTGAGCACGCGGCGCCGGTGGGCGTCCCCCGACCCCGGCTCGACGACCGCCGTCGGCGTGACGACACCGACCGCGAGCCCGCTCTCGAAGAGATAGGCGACGACGCTCGCGGCCGCCTCGGCCGCGCTGTCGTCGCGGTCGGGCGACGCGGTCACGCCGACCGTCACCCGATTGTGAGCGCCCTCTCCGGCGTACTCGGTCACCACGAGGTCGCCGGTCCGCTTCGCACTCGCCTTCCAGTTCACGTCGCGCAGCGCGTCACCGGGATGGTACTCGCGGATGCCGTCGAACTGCTCGCGGTTGTTCGACAGCCCGACGTACCCCTCGAGGAGGTCGGTGGACTCGTGGATCTGGTGGACCCGCGGGAAGGCGACGATCGCGTCCGTTCCCCCGCTCTCGACGGACCGCTCCCACAGCCCGAGCAGGTCGGTCACCGCGAGGCGTGCCGGCCCGACGTCGTGGACGCCGCGTGCCGTCACCGTCGCCGCGTACCGGAGCGTCCGGCCGTCCGGGACGGCGTCGAACCGGGCGTCACCGGCGAGCGCCGCGGGGAGTCGGTCGGCGACGCGGACCACCACGCCGGTCGTGCCCTCGAGCGCGAGCCGGACGGTGACCTCGTCGCCGTCGTGGGCGACCCGCGGGAGGCGGCGCGACACCGACGGGTCCCTCGCCCGTGCGACCTGGACCGCGCCGACGGCGAGCAGCGCGACGGCGGGGACGACGACCGCGTTCAGCCCCCGACCCCCGAAGGTGTGGCCCATCGCGAGACCGACCACGGCGACGGTCGCCACGAACCGGCCGCGGCGAGTGGGCCGGGGCACCCGGTGGCGGAGGCGCGCCAGAGCCGTCCCGGCGTCGTCGGAGCCGTCGGCGACGGAGCCGTCGCGATCGTCGCTCGCGGGGGGAACCGCGCCGACGCGTGGGTCGGCGGTGGTGCCGGAGCCGGACCGGTCGCCGGTGGAGCCCCGGGCCGCACCCGCGGTCCCGGGGTGGGCGGAGTCACCGTCGCCGCCGGTCCGGGGTGCGCTCATCGCTCCGGGTCGACGCGCGTGAGGGCCTCGTCGACGAGTGCCGCCGCGTCCTGGTCGCCGACGGCCCCGCCCGGTTCGACCCGCACGCGGTGGGCGAGGACGGCGGGCGCCTCGGTCCGGACGTCCTGCGGGACGACGTACCCCCGGCGGTCGAAGATGGCGCGGGCCTGGGCGGCCCGGAGCAGGGCGATGGAGCCGCGCGGACTCACGCCGAGCGCGGCGTTCTCCCGGGTGTACTGCGCGAGGCGAGCGACGTACGAGCGGACCGGCGCCTCGACGGTCACGTCGCGGGCGGTGGCACGCGCGGCCCGGAGGTCAGCCACCGTCGCGACCGGTTCGACCGACTCGATGGGGTGGCCCCCCGCGACCCGTTTGAGCACCTCCTCCTCCTCGGCGAGGTCGGGGTACCCGAGACCGAGGCGCTTCGCGAACCGGTCGACCTCCGCGACGGGGAGCTCGTAGGTCCGCTCGCGCTCCACGGCGTTCTGCGTGGCGATGACGACGAAGGGGTCGGGCACCGATCGCGTCTCGCCGTCGACGGTCACCTGCGCCTCCTCCATGGCCTCGAGGAGCGCGGACTGGGTCTTCGGCGGCGCGCGGTTGATCTCGTCGCCGAGGACGACGTTGGCGAAGATGGGGCCCGGTCGGAACTCGAAGGACTGGCTCCCCTCGTCGTACACGTTCACGCCGGTGACGTCGGTCGGGAGGAGGTCCGGCGTGAACTGGATGCGCCGGAAGTCCCCGCCGACCGACCGCGCGACCGAGCGGGCGAGCATCGTCTTCCCCACCCCGGGGACGTCGTCGAGGAGGACGTGCCCGCGCCCGAGCACGGCCGTCACGAGGTGCTCGACGACGTGGTGCTTGCCGACGATGACGCGCTCGATGTTCTCGACGAGGGACTCGGCGAGTGCCCCCGCGTCCTCGACGGTCGCCGCCGCGGTCTCGGGGGACGCCGGGTTGGTGCCGTCGCCGGCGCCCTCGGCGGTCTCGCTCCCGTCGTCGGGGGCGGGGTCCCCCGTCCGGGCGCCGTCTCCGGTCGTCTGGGCGGATGCGCCGTCGGTGGCGACGCGTTCGTCGGCGTCACCCGCCGAGACGCCGTCGCCGGTCGAGGCGTCGCCAGCGGTCGCGGCTCCGTCGCCGATCGGGGCGTCGCCACCGTCGGACGCTGCGTCCCCGTCGCCCGGTGCTGACGGGGCCGCGTCGGGGTCGTGTTCAGTCATGGATTGCGCGGCGCGAGGCACCGGTCGACGCCGCCTGTCGGACGGGCACCGCCGGCCCGCGGGACGAGCGCGGCGCTCTGCCCGTCCGACGGCGCCACCCGCCCGTCGACCACCGCCTCGGACACGCAGCCGTCTTGACGCTGCAGCCACATAACCGTCCGGGCGAAAGTAGTCGGCGTTTGAGCCTGCGCAGTGGGCCCGCCCTGACCGGTCAGCGGGCCCGCGCGTCCCGGAGGGCTTCGGCGGCCATCGCCACGGCGTCGTCCGGGTCGGGGCCGAGCGGCGCGCCGACGACGACGCCGTCGGCGTGCACGAGGAGGTCGGCGAGGCGGTCGGCCACCGCCGGAGGCGTCCCGGCCACCGCGAACGCGTCCACCATCGCCGGCGTGACCAGGTCGTCTGCGTCACTGAACCGGCCGTCCGCGATGGCGTCGGCGACCGCGGCGGCCCGCTCGGCGTCCACCCCGTGGCGCTCACAAACCGCCGGGGGCGCGCCCGCGGCGATGAACGCGACGGGACGGCGGGCCGCACGACGGGCGCGCTCGCCGTCGGCCGCGACGGAGACGCTGGCGTACGCAAGGAGGTCGAACGCGTCGGCGGGGACGGGTTCGTGGGCGTCGGCGGAGCCGTCGCCTCCACCAGCAGTCCCGACCGTCCGCTCCGCGAGGCCCTCCTCCACTCGCTCGCGGGCCCACGCGAGGTCGTCGGGGTGAGCGCCGTTGTACAGCAGGCCGTCGGCGTGAGCGGCAGCCATGCGGCACATGTCCGGACCCTCGCCGCCGACGAAGACCGGGAGCGGGCCCGGCACGTCGAAGTTGAGGCCGGCGCCGTCGGCGACGAACGCGCCGTCGTGGTCGACGCGCTCGCCGGCGAACAGCTTCCGGGCGACGGTCGCCGCCTCGAGGACCGGTGCGAGCCCGCGGTCGCTGCCGAGTCCGAGGTTCGACAGCGTCGCCGGGTCGCCGGGACCGACGCCGAAGACGGCCCGACCGTCTGCCTGCTCGGCGACGGTCCCCACCCGGGAGGCGAGGGTCACGGGGTGGGTCTCGAGGGGGTTCACGACGCCGGGCCCGAGGCGCACGTCGTCGGTCCGGGCCGCGAGGCGCGCGAGGACCGCGAACGGGTCGCGGTTGTTGTAGTGGGCGCTGACGAACACGGCGTCGAAGCCCGCGTCCGCCGCGGTCACCCCGCGGTCGACGACGCGGCCGACCGGCGCGTCCGGCGTGAGTTCTATCCCGTCCATCCCTCACTCCCGTCCCCCCATTCACTTCCGGGCATCCACTCACTCACGTTCATACGACCACCCGCGGAGCGCCTGTCGGACGAGGTCGCCCTCGACGTCCCTGAAGAGGTTGTCCGAGCCCTCGTGGTCGCCGAACGACCAGTCACGTATCACGACGACGGGGTCGCCGCCCGCGCCCTCGCCGGTGAGGAGGTTCGCCGTCGCCGCCAGTTCGTCGACCACGCTCTCGACCGTGACGCCGAGTTCGTGGCCGTCGCGGTCCTCCTCGCCGCGCCAGTCGCGGCTCGCGGGGGTGCCCGCCCAGCCGAGGGCGACGCCGCGCTGTCCGTGACGGAACGGGCGGCCGCAGGTGTCGGTGACCACGACGGGTGGCCGGTCGCCCAGCCCCTCCCGGATGCGCGCCGCACTCTCGGAGGGGCGCCTCGGGAGGAGGAGCAGGTCCGCGCCGCCCGTGTTCGACCGGTCGATGCCGGCGTTGACCGCGACGTGTCCGAACCGTGTCTCGGTGAGGAGGAAGGGCGCGTCTATCAGGAGGTCCGTGGCCTCCTCCAAGACCGCCTGCGCGAAGCGCTGGTCCTTCTCCTCGCCGGTGATGGCCTCCAGCCGGGCGGCGATCTCCCGGGCCCGCGGGCCGGCCGGGAAGTCCGAGAGGTCGGCCGCCCGGCCCTCGGCCTTCGACACCACGGTGCTGGCGACGCAGACGACGTCGTCGGGTCGCAGGTCCACCCGCTCATCGACCATCGCGGCGAGGTCGTCGCCGGGGGTGATCTCCGGGAGTCCGGAGACCGCGAACGCGTCCATCGGGTGTGCTGTTGTGGCAGGGGCTAAAAGAGCGTACGGTCGCGGTCGGCTCCGCGCGCCGCCTCGACGACAGAACCCGGTGCCGTCAGGCCTCGTGGACCTCGACGGTGAACTCCCCGACCGGGTCAGCGACGAGCATCGTCGCCCGCGACGCGGGACGGGCGCCCGTCACGCTGCCGGGGTTCAGCACGCGCACGCCGCCCACCTCGCGGTCGGCGAGTTCGTGGGTGTGGCCGGTGATGCCGACGGCCTCCGGGCCCGACGTCTCGCGCACCGCGGCCGCGACGCGCTCGGCGTGGTCGTGACGCGACCCCGCGCCGTGGGTGACGACCGCGGTCCGGTCGCCCAGCTCGACGGTCGTGACCTCCGGCAGGTCGAGGACGTACGGGTCGGTGTTGCCGCGCACGGCGGTGAACGCCGCCCCGGCGTCGGTCGCCAGGTCGCGGATGGTCTGGAACGCCTCGCGCGTGTCGAAGTCGCCCGCGTGGACCACGTGGTCCGCGGCGCGGATGGTCTCCCGGAACGGCGGCGGGATCATCGCCGCGCGGGTCGGGATGTGGGAGTCACTGACGATGGCGACGTCCATGCGGAGTCGCTCCACCGGCGACCGGTTAACACCGGCGGTCGGGCGAGCCGTCGCCGCGACCGCACCGCGGCCAGCGCCGTCGTCGGGTTCAAGCCGCTGGCGGGCCGACCGCCGGCCATGGCGCTCGAGACGGTGCCGGTCGTCACCTGCTTCCTCCGGAACGGCACCGACGTGTTGCTCTGCCGGCGGAGCGAGGCCGTCGGCTCGTACGCCGGGCGGTGGGGCGCGGTCGCGGGCCACGTCGCACCCTCGCGGGACGCCGACCCCGCCGGCCACGACCCCCTCGACGCCGCGCGCCGCGAGATCGCCGAGGAGGCCGGCCTCGCCGACGCCGTCACCCTCGCCCGCCGCGGCGACCCGTTCGCCGTCCGCGACGCCGACCGCGGCACGCGCTGGCTCGTCCACCCCTTCCTCTTCGACTGCGAGG